>JAEWKB010000258.1 GCA_023386255.1 Bacteroidota bacterium | reverse complement strand
CCTGTAAATGATGAACTTGAAGGCTTCGACCTTTATTCTTTTGCGTTGGGTGCAGACGTAAGGCTTCAGTATGACCTTACTGAAAAAGGGTCGATTACACTAACTACAGGTTACCAGCACTTTTTCGGTGAAGAAGGAACTGAAAATGGTTTTGATTATGAAGTAGATGACCTTGGCTTCATCCCTTTAAAAGCGGGTTTTAAATGGTTTGTATGGGAAGACCGCTTTTATGTTCTTGGTGAAGCAGGTATAGGCTTTGCCGTAACCGATGATGAAACATCTTTCCTTTGGTCACCGGGCTTTGGCTATGCTAATGACAAAATCGATATCAGCTTAAGGTATGAAGGCAGCGAAGACTTCCATACAGACCAGGTTGCCCTTAGATTTGCATACGGATTTAAATTATAATCCTTCATAAAGAACCTAAGTACAAAAACTAAACCTATGTAAACCTGCAGGATATTTTCTGCAGGTTTTTTATATTTGTATAAAATCATCAATCATGCAATTATTCATAATCGACTGGAGCAAAGACAGCACCACCCCCCTTATTGACTGTTGCAAAAAATCACCGCACAAAGTTGTAGGTGTGGAACTGGCTGACGGTGCACAGGCTTACCGAAAAACAGGCCAGAGCAAAGCTGATGCTATTGTAGTTAATTATGCCGTGAAGCCATCGCACGGGCGCATGACAGCCTCAGAAATACGCAAACGCAAAACCACAGCAGAAGTGCCCATTTATTTTATAGGCGGAAGTGAAGATGACAATGAGTTGGTAGAGCACATAGGTATATGCCTATCGGAGGAAGAATTTAAAGACCTGTTGGAGAGTTAGCAGTTATTTTCTTCGGTTAATTTCTTTTTATATAGGGATATATTTTCCAAAACCTCTTCATCTACCGCAGGTTCTTTAATATCGGCATACTTTTGCAGTTCTTCAAGTATGGTTTTGGCAACTATATAACGTGCAGTTTCTTTATTGTCTGCCGGTACTACAAACCAGGGGGCATGAGACTTTGAAGTTTGGTTTATAGCCTCCTCATAATATTGTTGGTACTTATCCCACAACTGACGCTCCTCAAGGTCGCTTGGTGCAAATTTCCAGTTATGTTTTTCCTTGTTCAGCCTGCGCAGCAGCCTTTGCCTCTGCTCTTCTTTGCCGAGGTGCAGGAAAAACTTCAGGATAATAATTCCATTTTGTGCAATATGCTTTTCAAAATTGTTTATCTGCTCAAAGCGTTGTTGCCATATATCTTCGGGTATTTCCTCAACTGTAGTAATGCCCGGTAAATTTTCATTTAGTAAAAACTCAGGATGCACCCTTGTTATCAGGACATTTTCATAATGCGACCTGTTGAAAACGGCAAACTTCCCCTTTTCAGGGAGTGCCAGGTAATGTCTCCACAAATAATCATGCTCCAACTCGGTAGATGTTGGCGACTTAAAGCTATATACATTTACACCGCGTGCGTTAAACCTCCTGAAGACCTCACGAATAAGGCTGTCCTTGCCAGATGTGTCCATTCCCTGCAGGCAGATAAGCACACTGTAGCGGTTGTTGGCATACATCTTTTCCTGCAGCTTGCTAAGTTTTTTAGTTACTTTCTTCAGCGCCTCCGCTTTTTTCTTTTCCGAAGCTTCCAAATCTATATGTGTTGGTGCCGCAGCTATCAGAAAGTTGCCTGTAACTTTAAAATCATCAGTGTTTATAGCCCTCATTGCAAAAATGCTTTATCTTTATCTATAAATGTAAGAATTAATACAACATACTCCTTTCTCTAAATTTATAACATTATGCAAAAGTTTCAGCTGGAACTGCTGTTCCGCATCATTGGCATCGGTTCTGCATCAGGCTTGTTCTTCAATAATAATTCACTTTTCATGATATCCGATAACAGCAATATCCTTTATGAATATAAAATGGAGGAAAAGACGCTGGAGAAAACGAAGCTGTCGGCAATGGCCCCGCTTGAAAGCATCCCCAAAAAAGATAAACCCGATTTTGAAGCTATTGCCAAACATGGAGACGAGCTGTACCTGTTTGGATCGGGCTCTACTGATAAGCGGAACAAGATACTTCCCGTAAATATCCTTTCAAAAAAGTTGGGCAACGCTATTGATGCTACAGACCTTTACCTGGGCATGCAGGACTTTGGAGAAATTGATACCGAAAATTTTAATATAGAAGCTGCAGTACATGATGGCCATGCCTGGTACCTGTTTAATCGCGGTAACGGACCCAAAGGGAAGAATGCAATATTTACAATTATTGGCAATATACGTGAAGGTGAGACACAGATGCTGCATAATGATATTGAGCTGCCTGCTATAAACGGAGCACCGGCAAGCTTTACTGATGCAGTTGTGGTGGGAAACAAAATATATTTCCTGGCAGCAGCTGAAAAATCAAACTCTACCTATCATGATGGTGAAGTGGCCGGAACACTTATAGGCAGGATTGATCCGGAAGCCATGGAAGTAGAGTTCACTGAAGTCATATCAATAAAGAATAAATTTGAAGGCATAACTGTTTATAAAGAAACAGCTAAAACCATTGAGTTCCTGTTGTGTGAGGATACAGATTCTGACAAAGCAGAATCAGATATTTATAAGCTGACCATAAACAAGTAAGCTTCACCCCCAACCCTCTCCAAAGGAGAGAATAGCTCGCTCATATAAAGGCAATTCAAAATTTAAAATATTTTCTCCCTTTTCCCAACCTTTTGCGCTTTTTCGTGCTCTATATAACAAAGAGACAAATTGTGATAGACGAAAAACTCATAACAGCATGCAGGAAAATGCACCGCGACTCGCAGAGGAAAGTGTATGAGCTACTGGCGCCAAAGCTGTACCATACCTGCAAAAGGTACCTGAAAGCCGAGGAAGAGATAGAAGAGGCAGTGGCCGATGCCTTTTACACCATCTTTACTAAGCTTAATCAACTGAAAGAAACCAAAGCCTTTGAGGCCTGGGCACGAAAAATTGCTGTAAACCAGTGCCTGCTGAGCCTGAAACGTAATGTAAACTTCAATATTTACATTGAAGACATGAGTTACAGCGCAGAACCTGCCCAGGCGCAATCGGCCGCGCTTGAGGAGGAAGACCTGCTGCACCTGCTCACGTATCTGCCCGAAGGCTGCAGGACCGTATTCAATCTTTTTGCCATTGAAGGCTACTCCCATAAAGAGATTGCCGCCATGCTGAACATAAGCGAGGGAACTTCGAAATCACAATTAAACGTCTCCCGCACTAAGCTAAAGGAACTAGTAAACAACGTTTATTACCAAAACGAGAACAGCCATGGAAAATCAAGATAAAATATACAAAGACTTTAAAGACGCTTCGGAAAAAGCTGAAGCAAAGGCTTTCGACCGCATGGAGGCGGTATGGAACCGTGTAGAACAAAAACTGGATGAGAAAAAGATGCGCCGCAGTGCCATCTATTGGAAATATGCCGCTGTAGCAGCGGTATTGCTGCTGTGCCTTACTGTGGGAACATTTATTTTCAGGAATGAAGGGCAGCCTGTTGCCCCTAATGCATTACCTGAAAACAATGTAACCGTCATAGATACACAAAAAGTAAAAGAGGCTTTTGACCCTGAAAAGGTAAGGCAGGAAGAGGTTGTGGTGAATGAGGAGGCGACTCATAAGACAATTAAAACGATAGTTAGAGATTCCGTTTATTATCGAAAAAATGCAAAATTATCCAAGAAGATAGAAGATAATAAGATACCTCTACCAATAGGATTGCCTTTTGCTTATTTCCCTACAGGTGAAAATGCTACATCCAACAGTAATACTTCTAACATGGAAGAAGCAAGAACACAACCTTATATTCCAGGTAACTCAACTAACACTTCAGCCACTGTAACATCTGAAACGATCCAAGGACAACCTAATGCTTCTTATGTACAATCATTACAAGGGCAGGTGCCGGGGCTTAAAATTAGTACAGGTGCTGGTCAACCAGGCGCTACAGGAATAGTAGCAGACAGGCAATCGTTTGTAGCAACAGACCCAGCGAAAGCCTATGGTGGCAATGAAAATATAGTATTGAAAGGGAATCCCATTGCTGCCCGGACAGATAATAATACCCGGATATTTACATCAACATCAGTTGAGAGTAAGATAAATAATGTGCAGGGCCAGCCGGGTTCCGGCAATACAACAGTAATACTTAGGGGCGTTAGCTCTATAAACGGAAGTATTGAACCCTTGTATGTTATTGATGGTGTACCATCTAATTTTGATGCCTTCAAAAAACTTCATGCAAGTAAGATTAAATCTGTAACTGTATTAAAAGATGCAGGGGCAACTTCAATTTATGGCAATAGGGGCGCCAACGGCGTTATAGTAGTAGAAACCAGCCGGACGAAAAAAGAAAAAAGAAAGGACAGGAAACAGCAACAGTCTATGGCGTTTGCACCTATTGAGAGTAAGCCCACTACACGATTTATTCCTATAGATACCGAAGAATACGAGTCGTTTGAAGAGAACAAATTTGAAAACCCTGCCACGGCGCCACTTTCAACGTTTTCTATAGATGTTGATAATGCTTCTTATACTAATGTAAGGCGTTTCCTGAATAACGGGCAAACCGTACCAAAAGATGCCGTACGCGTAGAGGAGATGATCAATTTCTTTAAGTACCAGTATCCTCAGCCTAAGGGTGATGCACCTTTTTCAATAAACACTGAGTACAGTGACGCACCATGGAACCCTAAGCACAAGTTGCTGAAGATAGCCCTGAAAGGCAAAGAAATACCGTCAGCCGATTTGCCTGCCTCTAACTTTGTGTTTCTTATTGATATATCGGGCTCTATGAATAGCGACAATAAGCTGCCGCTGCTGAAACAGTCGATGAAACTTTTAGCGAACCAGATGCGAAAGGAGGACCGCATAGCCATTGTGGTTTATGCGGGAGCTGCAGGGCTTGTACTACCCTCTACAAGCGGTGCAGAAAAAGAAAAGATTATTGCTGCACTTGATAACCTGAGTGCAGGCGGCAGTACGGCGGGAGGAGAAGGGATTGAGCTGGCTTACAAAACTGCCCAGGAAAACTTCATCAAAAAAGGGAATAACAGGGTGATACTGGCTACCGATGGCGATTTTAATGTGGGCCCCTCAACCGATAAAGATATGCAGGCGCTGATTGAGGAGAAGCGCAAGAGTGGCGTGTTCCTTACCTGCCTTGGTTATGGCATGGGCAACTATAAAGATTCAAAGCTTGAAATATTGTCTGATAAAGGTAACGGCAACTACGCCTATATTGACAATATGCAGGAAGCCACACGTTTTCTGGATAAAGAATTTAAAGGCTCAATGTATGCTATTGCTAAAGATGTAAAAATACAGATTGAGTTTAATCCAAAACACGTGCAATCCTATCGCCTTATTGGGTATGAAAACAGAAAACTGCGTGATGAGGATTTTGTAAACGATGCTATTGATGCAGGTGAACTGGGTAGCGGCCACACCGTTACAGCGCTGTATGAAGTTATACCTGCCGGTGTTGAAAGTGAATTCTTTCCGGTTGTGCCACAGCTAAAGTATAGCACACCCCAAACTGCCACAGGCAATTATGCTGATGAACTGGCTACTATAAAGTTCAGGCACAAAAAGCCGGATGAAGATAAAAGTAAAGAAATGATACAGGTAATCCCAAATGTAGCTGTTAAACCAGAAGATGCATCTGCCGATTTTAAATTTGCGGCAGCGGTGGCGTGGTTCGGGCTTAAGTTAAGAGATTCTAAACTCATTCCGAATAAAGAAACAGAAGCCATTAAGCAACTCGCTATACAAGGGTTGCAAAATGACCCTGAAGGGTACAGGGCAGAGTTTGTAAGGCTGGTTGATATGGTTAAGTAATAATTACAGATAAAGATGAAAAAGATACTGATATTAATGTCACTATTCTATATTAGCATAGGATATTCGCAGGAACCAACACCGCAAGAGCCTAAGAAAGCTATGGCTTTCAGGCAAATTTCCCCCGAGAAAAAGTTTGATAATGACTTAAAGAGAAATGCCTTTACAATTTATACACTCGGTGGATTAAAACCTTACAATCATGAAGCTATACAGGCTTTCCAGAAGAAGTTCCATGTAAAATATTATGATTTTGGATGCCTTGCCCCTGCCAACATGAATTATTATGAGAAATACAACGCATTAGTATTTACTTACCTGAAGGAGAAATGGGGAAACGAATGGGAGAAAGAAATTAAAGACAATGCCATAGGTTTTTATAACTGGAAAGAAACACAATAACAAAGGCAGAAGATATCTTCTGCCTTTTGTTTTACCTTCCGTGATAGTTCATATCAGGAAGCGGTTCGTTATCTTTTACATATCGCTTAAACCAGTCAAAGACCTGAGCATCAACATCATCTTTACGTTCGCTGATGCCATGGTCACTGCCTTCAAACATAATTAAGCGGTAGGGTATGCGATGCTTTTCAAACTCGAGCGCCAGTTTCAGGGTTTGCTCCGGTTTCACGCGCCAGTCGGCGTTGCCATGCAGCAGCAGGATAGGGACATTTTTAGGCAACTGGCCCACCCAGTTTATGACTGAGCGCCTGCTTAATTCTTTATTCTTATATTTCTTATAATCAGGAATAAGTTCTTCATAAACAAATTCCATTTCAGGCCGTTCAAGGCTGGCTTTCAGGTCAGATAATCCTCCGCCTACTACCACAGCTTTAACTTTTTTTGTCCGGGCCAGCGCCAGGTAGGTCATCATGCCTCCCCTGCTCCACCCGTACATGCCAATCTTAGTAACATCTACACCTTCAATTTCAGGTAAGGCATCAATAAGATTAAGTACATCGTTAACATCATCACCGCCAAACTCTTCCGCACCTTCGCCGCCACCATTGCCACGGTACTGGCTTGCTGCTACCA
>JAEWKB010000246.1 GCA_023386255.1 Bacteroidota bacterium | reverse complement strand
CTCCTGCAGGTTATGATGTAAAAGTAGCTGAATATATTGCACAATTTACCGGATTACCTTTTGTAACCGCTCCAAACAAGTTTGAGGCACTTGCATCACACGATGCTATTGTAGAGGCACACGGCGCTTTAAAACAGCTTGCTGTTGCATTAAATAAAATTGCTAATGATATCCGTATGATGGCTTCAGGGCCGCGCTCGGGTATTGGTGAAATATTCATCCCTGAAAATGAGCCGGGATCATCTATAATGCCGGGTAAAGTTAACCCAACACAGTGTGAGGCAATGACCATGGTTTGCGCACAGGTTATGGGTAATGATGTTGCTATAACAATAGGCGGCACGCAAGGCCACTACGAGCTTAACGTATTTAAGCCGCTGATGGCTTCTAACTTCCTGCAGTCGGCCAGATTAATTGGTGACGCCTGCATGTCGTTTGACGAGCATTGTGCACAGGGCATCGAGCCTAACTATGCACGTATAAAAGAGCTGGTTGATAATTCGCTTATGCTTGTTACAGCGCTTAATACTAAAATTGGATATTATAAGTCGGCTGAAATTGCGCAGACAGCCCATAAAAACGGTACTACGCTTAAAGAGGAAGCCGTACGTTTAGGCTATGTAACCGCTGAAGATTTTGACCAGTGGGTTAAGCCTGAAGATATGGTAGGCTCATTAAAATAATAAAACTAAGCTGTCCGAAAGGGCAGCTTTTTTTATATTTGGTTATGGAGATTAAATTAAGACATGCAACCTTACAGGATGTATCCGGTATACTCGATATCGTAAACTACAACATCATAAACACCAGCAGCATATATGATTATGATACCAAGCCATTAGCTGATATGAAGCAATGGTTTAGCGACAAACAAACTGCAGGATGGCCCATATTAATTGCTGAAGCAGACGGCAGAGTGGCAGGATATGCCAGTTACGGCACCTTCCGTACTAAAGAAGGGTATAAATTTACAGTAGAGCATTCGGTATATGTGCACCATGAATATCATGGCAAAGGCATAGGCGGTAAACTGCTTGAAGAGCTTATAAAGCTATGTACAGAACAAGGCTACCACACCATGATAGGCTGTATAGATGCTGAAAATACAGGAAGTATTGCTTTTCATAAACGTTATGGATTTACAGAAGCAGGGCTTTTAAAACAATCAGCTTTTAAATTTGACAAATGGCTTGACCTGCTTTTTATGCAGCTCATCCTGAAATAAGCTACTTCTCCCCCAGCCTGCGTAAAATATCGTTCATCATATCTATTTGTACCTGCTGTATCTCAATAAGGCTTTGTTCCTGGTGCAATATCAGGTGGTCCAGCTTTTCGTGCAGCATCCGTATTTCAAGCTCAGATTTAAGGTTAACCATATAATCACTTTTTGCCCGCTCCCTGTCCTTTTCCTCCTGCCGGTTCTGGCTCATCATTATAACAGGCGCCTGCAGTGCCGCAATACAGCTAAGAATAAGGTTAAGTAGGATAAAAGGATACGGATCAAAGCCTTTATTTGCCAGAAAGAAAACATTTGCTGCTATCCATAATAACAGGAATACCATAAAGGAGATTATAAACGTCCAGCTGCCGCCGAAAGAAGCAACTTTATCGGCCACACGCTGGCCAAACGTAAGATTACCTGCCTCCTCTTCTTCAGGATTATCTGCAATAAAGGTTTTGTCCTTAAGCGAAGCGAGCACCCTGTCCTCCAGCTTGGAAAGCTCTCCAACTTCTTTCTCTAAAAATTCTGAGATATACCGCTCCCTGTAATGATTAAGCTCAGACATGGCGAGGTGGCAGGCATCATTAAATTCAGGATTCTCTTTCTTTATGATATCAATTATAGGCTTGCGCACTAATTTGGCAGGCACTTTTTCATGCAGCGGAAACTCTTTACCCGAAACATCACTTTTAAATTTTTGCTTTTGCATATCAAAACCAGTCTTTCTTCTTAAAATAGGCTACCATAGCAATAATGAGCAGACCCATTATCCCTAAAACTATAAAATACCCGTTTTGGGTGCGTAGTTCGGGCATGTTGTCGAAGTTCATACCATAAATACCAACAATAAAAGTAAGCGGCATAAAGATGACAGATACAATAGTCAGTGTCTTCATAATCTGGTTCATACGCTGGCTTTGCGCCGAAAAATGAAAATTAGATGCACTGTCAAGCGCGATAAGGTCATACTCCACCTGGTCAAGGAGTTCAAGGCATTTTTGGTGAAGGCGTTCAAAAAAAGTATGGTTGCCTCTCCTTATATTCTGGAATTCTTCATCCTCTTTCAGGCTCTTAAGGTTATACAATGCTTCCCGCAGCGGATTTATTGCCCTTTTCAGGTAGTTAAGGTTATCCCTATTCTTTTCAACTACCTCAATAAAATTACTCTTGTAATTAAATTTACCTTCATTGCTTACGGCATCAATCCTGTCTTCATAATTTTCAATGGTTATGAAGAAGTTTTCCATTATCGCATCAAGCATCAGGTACAGCAAATAGTCGTTTTTCTTTTTACGGACAATACCTGTGCCTGTCCGTATACGCTCGCGAATGTGGCTGAAGTAGTCGCTCTTTTTCTCCTGGAATGAGATGATCAGATTATCTTTTAGTAAAAAACTTACCTGCTCTGTAACCAGGCTGTCATCTTCCACAGGCAAAACCGACTTAATGCTGAAGAACAGTATGTCGCCATACTCTTCAATGCGGGTGCGGCGTGATGTATTAAGTATATCACCTATTATAAAGGGTTCAACCTCAAGCAGCTCCCCTATCTTTTTTATAAGCTCTACATCGTGCAGTCCGTGTACATTAAGCCATTTTACATCATTTACCTGCAGCTCATCATAGCATTCTTTAAAAACACGCTCCAGCGATACTTTTTTATACTCTTCATATCCTTCTTCATCATATACAAAAAGCTGCATTTCAACAGGCTCTGTTTTATGTATGCCTGTATACTCGTAATTGTAAGGCTGTACCTTGCGTACATGGTTGTATCGTATCCTTTTCACAGGGGTCAATTTGTTTACATAAATATAGGAGTTTTTTAAAAACCGCTCTATTTTTACAAAAAGTTTATACATGAAAATCCTTATTAAAAATATTTCCGAATTACTGCAGGTACGGGAACAGCATATAGATAAAGTAGCAGGAAAGGATATGGCCGTACTGCCTGTTCTTAAAAATGCCTGGCTGCTTACTCATGATAATTTAATTGCGGATTTCGGAACGATGGACAATTGTCCGGAAATTCCTGATGCCAAAATTATTGATGCCACGGGTAAAGTAGTTTTGCCCACGTGGTGCGACAGCCATACCCATATTGTATATGCAGGTAGCCGCGTGCAGGAGTTTGTAGACCGCATTAACGGATTGAGTTACGAAGAAATAGCCAATCGCTGCGGGGGCATACTAAATTCAGCAGCATTACTTAATGAAACCTCTGAAGAGGAACTTTACCAGCAGTCGCGCCTGCGCCTTGAAGAGGTAATGCAGCAGGGCACCGGCGCTGTAGAAATAAAATCAGGATATGGATTAACTGTAGAGGGCGAACTTAAGATGCTTCGTGTAATCAAACGGCTGAAAAAAGAGTATCCTGTAGCCATAAAAGCAACTTTTCTTGGCGCACATGCTTTCCCGAAAGAATATAAGGAAAATCATAAAGGGTACATTGATCTTATCATAAACGAGATGCTTCAGCAAATAGCCAGGGAAAACCTTGCTGATTATATAGATGCTTTCCTTGAAACAGGTTACTTCTCGGTAGAAGAAACTGAACGTATTATGGAAGCGGGTGCAAAATATGGCCTTAAGGCAAAAATACATGTAAACCAGTTTACAGCCATTAACGGTATTGCTGCATGTGTAAAATATAATGCGCTAAGTGTAGACCACCTGGAGATAGTGACCGATGAAGATATTGAGGCTCTTAAAGGGACAGATACTATGCCTGTGGCCCTGCCTACCTGCTCATTCTTCATCAGCATCCCCTATACGCCGGCACGCAAAATGCTTGAGGCGGGATTGCCGTTGGCGCTTGCTACCGATTTTAACCCCGGCACTACCCCATCGGGTAATATGAACCTGGTTGTGGCTACTGCCTGCATTAAAATGAAGATGACACCCGAGGAAGCAATTAATGCCGCGACAATTAACGGTGCATATGCCATGGGGCTAAGTGATACGCATGGCAGTATTACAAAAGGTAAGCGTGCCAACCTTATTATTACAAAGCCTGTGTCATCATACTACCAGTTACCTTATGCTTTTGGGAGCAGCCTTATTGATACAGTTATAATAGAAGGAAAGGTTATATAAGCAAAAAGGAGCTTTAAGCTCCTTTTTGTTCATGTGTGTAAGCAATTATCGTAGTGTAAAGCTTGAGTTGGCTACCAACTGGTCTTTATCAAAAACATTTACAAAATAAGTCCCTTTTGCAAAGTCTTTACCCGGAAGCATTTCGCTTACTTCTGTAGTTTTGTTTTGGTAAGCAACGTTAGTGGTAAAGCTGTAAGTAAGTGTATAATCACCAAAAACCTCTGTTTTCTTCTCACCCAGTACATTGTTCTTACTGTCAATTATCTGTACATAATACATCCTGCTGCCTGATTTAGCCACCTCATTAGCTGCAATAGTAAAACTTATCTTTAGCTTATCTACACGGCTTGCCTTATCTGTAGCAACCAGCTTGCCGGAGCTTCTTTCTTTAAAAGATTCTGTCCTTAAATTAAGTATAGTAAGCTTAGATGCTTTTTCTACTGTTTTGGCAAGGTCTGTGTTTTGGTTTACAAGGGTGTCATTGTACCTTCTTGACTCATCAAGGGCATTCCTTGTACTGTCACGTTCAGCAGTAAGCGAAGCATTTTCTCCCTTAAGCTTTTTATTTTCGGCCATCAGGTTATCCATGTCGCGTTTTAGCCTCCTGTAATCATCTTTATAACGGCGTAACGAAGCTATATCCCCTTTTGATTTTTGAACTTCAGCAATAAGCTGCTCTATTTTGGCACGCTCTGCTTCCAGTTCAGTCTTAAGCCCTGAGTTTTCAGCAATGGCTGCATCATAACTGGCTTTGGCCGCATTAAGGTCGTTCAGCAGTGCCTCTTTGTCTGACATGAGAGTTTTCTCAGTCTGCTCATTGTCAGTACTCATCTTATACATATAAGTCAAACTTCCTACAAGCAATATGGATAAAATGATAATAATAGCTTTTAAACTTGAATTACTTTTTTGTTGTTCCATTGTAAGATATTTTTTTCAAATTTATATATAAATTTAATTTCTCCCTTTGTTTTAACGAAAAATTAGAGGAAAATATTATTTTTGGGCGCAATAAATTACCCATGGAAAACATCATCAGGTTCACTGAAAATGACCTATTGAAATATACTTCTCAGCGTAGCGGTGAAATTAAGTTTGGCGAAAGGATACGTACTCTGGCAAGTGGTGCCGATTTACTGGAAGGATTAAGATCTTCTGATGCGGACTTTGTACTTGTTGGCATACCGGAAGACATTGGGGTACGTAATAATTATGGCCGCCCGGGTACTGCTTCGGCATGGGAAAGCACCTTAAAAAGCATTGTAAACCTGCAGCATAATAAATTTTGCAAAGGTAGTAAACTGTTAATATTGGGGCATATTAATACAGCTGCCGCAATGGAAAAAGCCTATTTGCTTGACACTTCAGATAAAGATGACCGCAAAAAGCTCTCCAACCTTATTGAGCAGCTTGACAAGGAAGTAGCCCACGTAGTATGCCAGATACTGCATGCGCGAAAAACACCTATAATTATTGGTGGTGGCCATAACAATGCCTACGGCAATATTAAAGGTACTGCCCTTGCAAAGGGAAAGCCTGTTAATGCCATTAATTTTGATGCCCATACCGATTTCAGGATCCTGGAAGGCCGCCATAGCGGTAACGGCTTCAGCTATGCCTTTGAAGAAGGCTTCCTTAAAAATTACTTTATTTTCGGCCTGCATGAAAATTATGCTTCAAAGGGTGTTATGGAAACTATAAAAAAAAATTCAGACCGCATAAAATTTAATACCTACGAAGAAATTGCCATACGGCGCGAAAAACACTTTAGCGGAGAACTTCACACAGCGCTTGATTTTATTGATGATGAACCTTTTGGCATTGAAATAGACCTGGATGCACTTCCAAATATTGCCAGCAGCGCAATGACGCCAACAGGTTTCAGCATAGAAAAAGCACGGCAATTCCTGCATTTTTTCGGTAAAAGTGATAATGCTGCATACCTGCACATATGTGAGGGGGCACCTGACCTGGACGCTGGGAAGAACAATCATTTAACAGGTAAGCTAATAGCCTACTTAATAACTGATTTTATTAAAGCCAGGCGAAAAGATTAATTTCTCTTATTTAAATTATATTTCACGAGCTTACCTCCTATCCTATTTAATTGCTATGAAACAATTTTACATTTTTGCTGTGGCTTTATTAAGCTATGTTTCTTTTGCGCAGTGCCCTGCTGCAGGAATAACCCTTTCTAGCCAGGCACAGGTAGATGATTTTGCATTACAGTACCCTGGCTGTACAACCATTAATGGTGATGTTATAATAACAGGAAGCAACATAACCAACTTAAACGCCCTTAGCGGCTTAACAACAATAACAGGGGCTCTTGAAGTACGGAATAACCCCGGCCTGACAAGTTTAAATGGGTTGCAGAATCTGACATTGATAGGAACCGACCTTATCCTGAGAAGCAATCCTGTTTTAAATAACATCAGCAGCTTATCCGGTATTACGAGTGTGGGCGGTGAACTTACAGTGCGTACCTGTAACGCCCTTACCACATTAAATGGATTACAGAACATTACATCAGTAAGCCTGGGCCTTATCATCAGGGACAACGCTAATTTGCTGAATATTGATGGTCTTGCAGGCGTTACTTTTGTGGGTGAAATACTGGAAGTGGTTGAAAATCCTATTCTTGTAAATGTTGCAGGGCTTGCTAATGTAGCTAATGTTGTGGGGGGTGATGAAGGTGCCCTTGTTATTGAAGGTAATATGCACTGGCCAGCTTGGCAGGCCTGGGCAATGCGGCAACAGTTTTTAATTGAGATGTGACACTATTAACCAATACTATGTTGGCTTTATGTGCTGTACCATCAATTTGTAACTATCTTGATAATCCGCCGGCAGGTGCCGTTGTAACAATTAATACTAACATGAACGGGTGCAACTCTCAGGCTGAAGTAGAAGCAGCGTGTACTGTACTTTCAACAGGATATATGGTTGCTGAAAAGCAGGTTTTTAGAATACTGAAAAATCCCGTTGAAGGAGAGCTCCTGATACATAACACTATGGATACAGCAGGTATAGTAACTGTATATGATACTACCGGAAAATTAATTATGACTAGTAATTTAAAGCATGGAATTTCAGCTATTGCTTTACATGCCGCACCCGGTATCTACCTTGTTAAAATGGAATGTAATGGCCGGCTGGAATATAATAAAGTGGTTATACAGTAATGTTTTTTAATACATCGCAGCAAACACCCTTGATTGCTGGTGCATACAATGCTTAAAATTAAATAAGCTATCTTTGCACGGTCTTTGTACTACTACAAAGTATAAACTATTTACAAGAATGAAATTTGACGAACTTAATTTACTTAAAAATATACAGCAGGCCCTTACTGATGAAGGTTATGAAAATCCTACTCCAATTCAGGAACAGGCAATACCCATTATACTGGAAGGGAACGACCTTGTAGGCTGCGCACAAACCGGTACCGGCAAAACTGCTGCCTTTGCTATTCCTATCTTAAACTCGCTGCACCGCATTGTAGGTTCTGCTAAGAAAGTAAAATACATCCGCACGTTAGTAATTACCCCTACACGGGAACTTGCCCTGCAAATAGGTGAAAGCTTTGATACTTACGGCAAGTACACCAACATCAGACAGTTAACAATTTTTGGTGGGGTAAACCAAACATCGCAGGTAGACCAGCTTAAAAAGGGCGTTGATGTACTTATTGCAACTCCCGGCCGATTGTTAGACCTTCATAAACAAGGATTTATAAACCTGGACCATCTGCATACGCTGGTTCTGGATGAAGCCGACCAGATGCTGGACATGGGTTTTATTAACGATGTACGCAAAATTATAAAACTTACGCCTGACAACAGGCAAACCCTGCTGTTTTCGGCAACCATGCCTATAGCTATAAGAGAACTTGCAGATACCTTCCTAACTGACCCACAATATGTTTCGGTAACACCGGTATCATCAACGGCTGAGAGGGTTAAGCAGGAGCTATACCATGTAGATAAAGGAGATAAGCGCAAATTGCTGTATCACCTGATACGCAACGAGAACCTGAGTAACGTACTGGTATTTACCCGTACAAAACATGGGGCAGATAACGTAGTTAAGGCTCTGAAGAAGAATGGCGTGCAGGCTGAAGCAATACATGGAGACAAATCGCAGAATGCAAGGGTGCGTGTGCTGGAAGCTTTTAAAAACAAAGAGGTTTCGGTATTGGTGGCAACCGATATTGCCGCACGTGGCATTGATATTGAAAGTTTGCCGTACGTAATAAACTTTGACCTCCCTAACATCCCTGAAACATATGTTCACCGCATTGGCCGCACGGGAAGGGCAGGCAATGAAGGCCTGGCTATTTCATTTTGCAGTAAAGATGAACTGCCATATCTTAAAGATATAGAGAAGCTAATCCGCCAAAAGATAAAAGTGATAGACGGGCATCCTTACCCTTATAACGAAAATGCTGAAAAGCCTGCTGAAGGACAGAAGCCTGACCTAAGGAACAAAAATAAGAAGCAGGGAGCTAATACTTCCAGAAAGTCTCAGGCATCGAAAAAAAATAAAAAGCGTTGGTACTAACCGGCGTTTTTTTATGTTATTATACTAAATTTACAGCCGTTATCACTAGAGGATTATGAAAAATTTAATGATACTGTTCTTTCTGCTTTTGGGCCTTACAGCGGCAGCCCAAACTAAGAAAAATACAACAGCAGGTAAAAAAACTGGTTCAGCTGAAAAAAAAGAAACACCTGAATCTAAAAATAACGACTGGGATGCGCTGGACAAAAGCTTTATCGAATTTATTGATGCATTGGTAAAAGGAGATAAAGCAAAATTCACGCAGCTTAGCCTGTCGGATGTAGATTGTGTAGATTGTGTAGGGCCAACAGAAATAACCAGTGAGGGCGCTTTTGTCCCTTCAGGTTTTTTCTTTGCAGTGATTGGGCAAAAGTTTACCGAATCTCCTGTTTATCTGGCCATGGCTAAAAAAGGCTACTCATTCAGCTCAATCATTATAAAAGATTTTAAGCCGCGTGTAATGCCAAGGGATTATCCAAAAGATTTAAAGTTATATGAAGTCTGGGTGGAAACATATAAGCCCGGCGAATTTGCCAAAAACCACAGAGGTACCAGCCACTCTTTCAGGTTTGTGAAGATTAACGGGAAGTTTAAATTTTACGGGTTAACTTCCATACCATAATTACAGCCGGTTTTTCTGCCGGCTTTTTTTATGGCTACGCCTAAATTCCGTAACTTTGAAAGAAACAAAATTCTTACGTTATGGATATTCAATATCATTACGCCACAGTTTCCAAAGCCATTGAAGAACTAAGGCAGAAAGGCTATACCGAAGATTTTAACCTGGAGGAAAATTGCCTGGTGTGTAATTCGGGCAGGTTTGGCCACGAGGAGTTTGAGATTACCGATATATATTTTTATGAGGGTGAAACCGACCCGGGAGACGAAGCTACCGTATATGGCATTAAATCCTCTTCCGGCCATAAAGGCATACTTGTAACCGGCGATGAAGCCGATATTGACCCGATGTCTGACCGTATTATTGACAAGCTTCTGGTGCACAGGAACAATCGAGGCACAAAATAAATGAAAGCACTATTACCTGCGCTTTTGCTCATCCTGAGCTTAAAATCTTTAGGACAGACTGTTAAGGTAATGACCTACAACATCAGGCTGGATGTAACCAGCGATGGCGAAAACCGCTGGGACAACCGGAAAGAAATGCTGTCCGGGCAGGTGCTGTTTTACGAACCTGATTTTATGGGTGTACAGGAAGCGCTGCACCACCAGATGCAATACCTCGATAATACGCTCACATCGTATAACTTTATTGGAGTAGCCCGTGATGACGGAAAACAGCAGGGCGAATACTCGGCTATATTTTATAACAAAGACAGGTATAAGGTACTTCAGCAGTCCACCTTCTGGCTATCGCAAACCTGCGACAGCGTTTCATTCGGTTGGGATGCAGCCTGCCGCCGTGTATGTACGTATGGATTATTTCAGGACAACAAAACAAAGCAAAAGCTATGGGTGTTTAACACGCATTTTGACCATGTGGGTAATGTCGCAAGGGTTGAAAGCGCCAAACTTATACTGCGGAAGATAAAGGAGCTGAACAAACAAAACCTGCCGGTGGTGCTTACAGGTGATTTCAACCTGGAAGAAGATTCGGAAAGCATAAAGCTGATTTCAGCCCAACTAAATGATGCTAAGAAAACAGCTAAATTGGTTTTCGGGCCTGAAGGTACTTTTAATGCGTTCCAGTTTGATAAACCTGTGACAAAACGTATTGATTATATTTTTACAACTAGCGGCATTACAGTAAATAAATATGCAGTGTTAAGCGACTCCAAGAACTGCCGCTACCCCAGCGACCATTTGCCGGTTTATGCTGAAATTTTTTATACTAAGAAATAACCTTATTCAACTTTTATAAACTTTACGTAATCTGTCTTAGGTATTACAGCTATACAATAAGGATTGGTCATAACCGTAGCTGCCATTCCTTCAGGAACTGTTTCATTAACCTGTACTATGGCAGTATTATCTTTTATGGTAACCGACTCAATCCCTATGCTGTAGCCGCCTGAATTTTTCTGACCCATAAAAACTGCAACAATCGTTTTCTCTTTAAAATTTATAGCAGGCATTTCTGTTAATCCCAGATCTCTGTACATAAGTGCCATATCTTTAAGCGAAGATATTATGTAGTTTGCAGCTTCATCAAGCCCGCCGTATTCCTCCTGCTTCAGTATAGTAAAGTTCTTTTCCATAACTGCGGGTTTTCCTGCAGTGCCATCCTTGCCTGCTTCTCCTTTCGTTTTAACGGCACAGCCTGCAATACACAATGCTACTATGGCTGCTATAGCTATTTTTCTCATGCGTGCTGCTGTTTTAAGGCTTTACGGTATAAGTTCTCATACAGCGGGAGAATGTTCTGTATATCGAATTTCTGTGCCACTTTCAACGCGTTCGATTTGAACCTGTACAGCACTTCATCATCCGATAATATAGATATTGCTTTCTTAGCCATATCCTCCACATCGCCTACATTGCCCATGTATCCTGATACACCATCTTCATTAACTTCAGGCAACCCGCCTGAGTTACTTGATATTACCGGTACTCCGCTGGCCATAGCCTCCAGTGCTGCAAGCCCAAAACTCTCGGTTTCCGATGGTAAAAGGAACAGGTCGGAATAGCATAATATCTGATCTATCTCGTTGCTGTTTCCAAAAAATATCACCTTATCACTAATTCCAAGTTGCTGACACAGCTTTTCAGCAGGCTCTCTTTCAGGCCCGTCGCCAACCATCATCAGCTTGGCGGGCATAGCTTTCTGTATCTCATTAAATATCTTCACCACATCTGGTATGCGCTTCACTTTCCTGAAGTTGCTTATGTGGGTGATAATCTTCTGCGTCTCGGTAGCCATTATTGAGCGGTGGCACTGTGAGGTAACATCTGTCTTGTTCTTGTCAACCTCAATAAAGTTAGGTATAACAACTATATCACGCTTGATATCGAAAAGTTTGTACGTTTGGTCCTTCAAATCCTGCGATACCGATGTTACCACATCCGAATGGTTTATGCTGAAACTCACCGCCGGCTTATAAAACGGGTGGTTGCCCACAAGGGTGATATCTGTTCCGTGAAGTGTAGTTACCATGGGTATCCTTATGCCCTGCTCTTTCAGCATTTTTTTGGCCATATAACCTGCATAAGCGTGCGGAATGGCATAATGCACGTGAAGCAGCTCAATATTGTGCAGCTTTACCATATCAACCAGCTTGCTCGAAAGCGCTAGTTCATAAGGCTGGTAATGAAATAAGGGATATTCTGGTACGTGTACTTCGTGAAAATGTACGTTAGGGTTTAAAAGTGCAAGGCGCACAGGCTGGCTATAGGTTATAAAATGTATCTCGTGCCCCCTGCGTGCCAGCTCCAATCCCAGTTCGGTAGCTACAACGCCGCTCCCGCCAAAGGTTGGATAACATACTATTGCAATTTTCATAATAGCGATAAATAAAGTAACGAAATTACATAAAAAAAACAGGCACTGCCTGTTTTCTATCCTAATTAACGTAATAATTATCTTATCGTTTCAGCCCTGCCTCATACAGCTCAATCCATTGCTGCGGTGTCATTTTCGCAGCCAGTTGGCCAATAAGCTCATAAGGGATATTTTCCGGCTTTTTAAACCTGATGCAGCTCTTACCCATGTCCAGCTTTGTTTTTACATATTTCGGATACTCGCCCACAAACCAGTCGTGCAGCTCCTTATCGGCATAAATACCCATATGGTAGAGCGCGATGAAGTTTTTTTGTGATGCCAGGCCTATAAAGGGAAGCGGGTCCTTTGGATTACAGTGGTAGCCCGAAGGGTAAAGTGAGTGCGGTACCGACCAGCCCGGCATGCCATACCCTACATCTTCTATAAAGCCTTCCGGCAGATTTTCCTGTATCACAGCCCGAAGCTTATCCATAGCCGGCTTTCTGTCTTCAGGTAACGAGTCATAATATTCGTTTGGTGTTGCTGCTTTTGACTGCATGAATAGTAGTATGAGATTTGAGTATTGAGTTATTAACGTGAAATCTTAAACCTGAAACAAAAATTACTCAATTATCGCTTCCTGTATCACCTTTTGTATGTCTTCCCTTATATTCTCCTTGCTAAGGCGGTTCTCCCCTGCTTCAGGGTACGTCCTGTTCGATAAAAATACATAAACTATTTCAGTTTCCGGGTCGGCCCAGGCCATTGTTCCCGTAAAACCGGTATGCCCAAAGCTGAATTTTGAAACGCAGCCGCACGTAGGCCCTGATTTTTCAATCTGGGGCTTATCAAAGCCAAGCCCACGCCTGTTGCCGTCTTTGCAGGCATAGCAGGTATTAAAGGTATCAAATGTTGCTGACGAAAAATATTGTTTATTACCGTAGTTACCCTTTTGCAGATACATCTGCATTATTTTGGCTACATCCATAGCATTGCTGAAAAGGCCTGCATGGCCCGCTACACCGTCCTGCATGGCAGCAGCCATATCATGCACATAACCCTGTATGGTCTGGTAACGGAAATAGTTGTCAACCTCGGTAGGCGGTATATTGCACATGTCCCATTTACGGAGCGGATTATAGCTTGTAAAGCCTGCCCCCAACGGTTTATAAATTGCATCATAGGACAGATTATCTAGTGAGCGCCCTGTTTTAAGTTCTAGCATCTCTTTAAAAAGAATGAATGAAAAGTCGCTGTACTTATATTCTTTGCGTGGCAGCAGCTTGCTTTCGGCAATGCGCTTTATTATTATCTGCGGGTAATCTTCCCTCAGGTAAAGATTTTCAGCTACCTGGTGCGGAAACTCAGCGCTGTAGGTCTTGCGGTAATATGTTGTATCAGGATGTTTTGTTGCATCAAGCGTTTCCTGATAAAAAGGCATCCATGGCTGAAAGCGTGCCTGATGGAGGAGCATATCCTTCACGGTAATATCTTTCTTATCGGTGTGGGCAAATACAGGTATAAGGTCACCCAGTTTATCATCAAGCTTCAGCTGCCCTTTGTCATACAGCTGCATAAGGTTGGGTAGCGTAGCCAGTATCTTGGTAAGCGATGCTA
>JAEWKB010000244.1 GCA_023386255.1 Bacteroidota bacterium | reverse complement strand
CATTGATATGGTCCCACGCAATGCCGCTTATCAGCGCAATGTTAGGCTGGTACAGGTGGAATTTCGGCCTGCGGTCCATGGGAGAGGAAAGGTATTCATCACCTTCCAGCACTATAAAGTCGTTTTCTTCAGTAAGTTTCACCATCGTGTCAAAACCTTCCAGCTGTGCGCCCACCATATAGTCAACCGCAATATTGTGGTAGTTCATAACGTGCAGGATCATGCTGGTAATAGTGGTTTTACCATGGCTCCCGCCTATTACCACACGGGTTTTAGCTTTCGACTGCTCGTACAAAAACTCAGGGTATGAATATATTGTAAGCCCCAGTTCCTGCGCCTTTAGCAGTTCAGGATTATCAGCCTTTGCGTGCATGCCAAGAATTACAGCTTCTATATCAGCAGTGATTTTCTCGGGGAACCATCCCAACTCTGTCGGAAGTAAGCCTTTCTTTTCAAGCCTTGATTTTGAGGGTTCAAATATGGCATCATCGCTGCCGGTTACAATATATCCTTTTTCATGAAGTGCAAGCGCCAGGTTGTGCATGGCAGCGCCGCCTATAGCTATAAAATGTGTACGCATTTGTATTTAAATTTAGTTGATGCAGCCTCCCAACTTTTAAGCAAAAAATATGCTCTTTAATACTGAAGGCGCAGCAGTTCCCAAAAGTAATAAAATCATTGTATAAGCTGTGCATGATATCTCACGTAAAAAAAGTAGTATATTGTTTACCAAAAGAGTGTTAAGTATGAAAAACCTGTTGTTATTAATTCTGTATTTTACTGTTGCCGTAGCTTTTGCGCAGGATTACAGGCCAGCGTGGGATAAAGTGATAGAGCTTGAAAATGAAGGCCAGATAAAATCTGCTGCCGCTGAGGTTGAAAAAATTTATGCCCTGGCAAAAAAAGACAAGAACGAGCCGCAACTGCTTAAAAGCTTTTTCTTCAGGTCGAAGTACCTGCAAACGCTTGATGAACAGGCACAGGTAAAAATCATACAGAACATTAAGGAAGAAATAGCTGTTGCTACCCTACCTACAAGAGCCATTATGGAGAGCATTTATGCCGAAATAATGGAGGGCATATACAACCATAACAGGTACTTAATATCCCGCCGCACCACTGTTGAGGGCAAGGCACCGGATGATATACTGCTGTGGACCACTAAAAATTTTGAAGACGAGATAGACGCGGCTTATAAAAGAAGCCTTGCCAACCGTGAGGTACTTTATAATACGCCTTTAAGCAATTATCAGGCAATAGTTGATTTTAACCCTGAATTGGTTACTATACCACGCCCTTTATACGACCTGCTGGCAGAGAGGTATATCTTCAGCTACAAGAATACAGTTAGTTATAATGGTGCAATGCATAGCGTACTGTTTGGTACTGCTGAAGAATTTAGCAAGTTGAAATTTACAGAGGGTTGGGAAGAGCGTATTAAAGACCGCCTGGTGTTGTGCAGGGAGCTGGAAAGCTACTACAGCAATAAAAAGGATACGTACAGCTTACAGCGTACAATATTGCGCAGGCTTAACTATGCTGATGAACTGGTGTATGGGCGGGGAGAGCAGGTTAAATATTTAGAGACTGTACTTAAGCTTGCTGAAGAATGGAAAACCGGACCCTTTGCAAATAGGGCAAAGCTGAAGGCGGCAAAATTGTATGCCGAAACAGCCGATAAAAAGCACTCGCCCGACAATTATATAAAAGCTGTAGTGCTATGCGATGACATAATTACGCATACTGAAGACAAAAGCGTGGCAGGGGCAGCAATGAATTTAAAAGAGTCAATTACGCACCAGCGGTTACAAATTCTAGCTGAAAAAACCGTAATTCCCAGCAGGCCTATATTAATGCTGGTTTCATTCAGGAACACAGATTCTGTCACTGTTTCTATTTACAAGGTTTCATCAAAGAAAATTTTCAATGCTAATGTACAGTATAAGCTACAGGACATAGTTAGTAAAAGCACCTTATATAAAAGCATGCAGTATAGGCTTCCGATAGTGAACAATCATTTTGAATACACTACCGAAATAGCCTTGCCGCCACTTCCTGAAGGTTTTTACGTAATATCTGTTTCGCCTGTAAAACCGCAGGAGAAGGAGAGTCCGCAGGCACTACTTGTTATCCAGGCTTCATCTATTACGGTGGTTGAACAGCAGGTTAATGACAAGATGCGGTACCAGGTAGTAAACCGCGCTACGGGCGCACCTGTTAAAAATGCCCATACAACTATCGGCGGCAGGAAATATACATCAAACAGGGACGGGCTTATAGTTGTTGACAAAGTACTGGCTGAAAAGAAGCGGCACAACTTTATATATAAAAATGATACGCTGCAGAGTGACTACAATCATTATTATTATCAAAGTGCAAAAAATATTAAGGCTACGGCTCAGATTTACCTGGATAGGGCAATATACAGGCCGGGGCAAAAAGTGTTTTATAAAGGCATAGTAGTGCTAAATAATGAGGGGATTGTAAGCACAGTGCCAAATGTATATGTAACTATAATTGTAGAAGATGCCAATGATGATGAAATAGCGAAGTTCAGGTTAAAGACCAGTGAATTTGGTTCGATTGCAGGAGAGTTTACTTTACCCAAAGCGGTTACCGGATCTTATAGTATTTACATTGTTGAAGACGAAGAATATGATGATCCATTTTATGATATGGACGGCTTAAAGTTTGAAGCGGGTTATTCCTATTTCAGGGTTGAAGAATACAAAAGGCCCACATTTGAAGTTACTTTTAATGAAGTAAAAAATGATATTAAACTGGGACACAAGGCTGTAGTTACAGGTATGGCAAAAACCTTTAGCGGAGTACCTGTACAAAACGCCACGGTTAAATACCGCATTACACGAAATGGCCACATTTCACGGATTTATTATGCTCAAAGATGGAGTAATGACGAACTAGCAACCGGAACAGTGTTGACAGATGGCGAAGGAAAATTCAGCATAGAATTTGAAGCGCTGCCCAATCTAACAATGGATCCCGAAGGGCTGCCAATATTTACCTTTGATGTAAACGCTGATGTTACCGATGTAACAGGTGAAACCCGCAGCGTAAACACCAGCGTTTATGGAGGCTATCACTCATTGCAGTTAAATGTTGTTGTTCCTTTTGAAGCAGACCCTTCTGATGCTGATAATAAGCTGCACCTTATATCAACTAACCTGAACGGTGAGGAAAAACCTGCTGAAGGCAAAGTGGAGATATATTCGCTGGTGCAGCAGGAAAAAAATTTAAAGCGGAGGCCGTGGCAGGCGCCTGAACTTGCCTCGATACCTGAGGCAGAGTTTAAAAGGCTGTTTCCTTTATTTCCTTATAAAGATACCGAAAATGAAGGTGCGAGGATAAAGAGGGTATGGTCGGCAGCAGTGAATACAGGCAAGGAAACAAAAATTAGCATCCACGACATGAAAGGGTCGGCTTCG
>JAEWKB010000222.1 GCA_023386255.1 Bacteroidota bacterium | reverse complement strand
ATTGTGGAAACCGTAAATCCTGACTTGGTAGACATCAATTTTGGCTGCCCTGTAAAAAAAGTGGTATGCAAAGGTGCCGGCGCAGGAGTATTAAAAGATATTGACCTGATGGTACGCCTTACAAAGGCGGTAGTGAACAGTACATCATTGCCTGTAACGGTTAAAACACGCCTTGGCTGGGATGAAGATTCCATAAACATTGATGAGGTTGCCGAACGCCTTCAGGATGCAGGGATTAAAGCCCTTACCATTCATGGCCGTACCCGCGCACAGATGTATAAAGGTGAGGCTGACTGGAGCCATATTGCCAGGGTAAAGAATAACCCGCGTATCAACATACCAATTTTTGGTAATGGTGATATTGACAGCCCCGAAAAGGCTTTAGAATACAAGAACAGGTATGGCCTTGATGGCATTATGATAGGCCGTGCCGCCATAGGCTACCCATGGATATTTAATGAGATAAAGCATTTTTTTGCTACAGGCGAACACTTGCCTGCGCCAACCATTGAAGACCGTGTAGAAGCGGCGCGCAACCACCTTATGTGGTCTATAGAATGGAAAGGAGAAAGAGTAGGCGTGTTCGAAACACGCCGCCACTATACCAATTATTTTAAAGGCATACCAAATTTTAAGGAATACAGGCAGCGCATGGTGAGCAACGATGCCGCCGCAGATGTGTATGCCGTACTTGACGAGGTACTCGAAAAATTTGCTAATTACGATATAGCATAAAAAAACCGCCAACTGGCGGTTTTTTTATTTACACCTCAACCTTTTTCCATTTACCTCTCCTGAACAGGATGATGCTCACTATGGTCATAGCAGTTTCGGCTATGGGTATTGCCCAAAACACACCTTCAGGGCCCCAGTCGAGCTGCTTTGCCAGCAGGTAGGCCATGGGTATCTGGAACAGCCAGAACCCAAAGAAGTTTACACATGTAGGTGTTTTGGTATCGCCTGCACCGTTAAAAGCATTAAGTAATACCATTCCTATTCCGTAAAACAGGTAACCGCTGCTCAATATCCGTATTGCCCGTACAGCTACTTCATGCACCCTTGGGTCGTTAGTAAAAAAGCCCATCATGGTATTAGCCGCTAACAAGCATATGATCATGATAACACCCATATAAAGTACGCTGAATTTAGCAGTAACAAGTACTGACTGTTCTGCCCGCCGCACCTGTTTTGCACCCAGATTTTGCCCTACAAGCGTAGCTGCCGCTCCGCTAAGCCCCCATGCCGGAAGCATAAAGAACATCATGATGCGGATAGAGCTCTGGTAGCCTGCCGAGCCTACATCGCCACCGGTTGTGGCTACCAGCTCTGCTAAGAATATCCAGCTGCACGAAGCAATTACAAACTGCAGCATGGCAGGAGCGGCAATGCTTATAAGCGACTTTATTTGCTCCATGTCCGGAATAAAGTAAGAAGCTACTATTTTTAGCGCACCTTTGCCGTTAAACAGGTTGTACAGTTGGTAAAGCACGCCTATGCTTCGGCCTATGGTGGTGGCAATGGCCGCACCGGTAAGCCCAAATGCAGGTATAGGCCCAAAGCCATTAATAAAAACAGGGCAAAGCAGTATGTTGAATGCATTGGCTATCCAAAGGCTTTTCATGGCAATGGCCGCATTGCCTGCACCGCGGAAAATACCGTTGAGTATGAACAATAGCATGATTACAAAGCTGCTGCCCATCATGATACGCATAAAAGGCGTGCCATATTCTGCCGACGCCTCTGATGAACCCATCAGCATCAGTATGTCGGTTGCGTAAATAAAGCCTACAACAGCTATTATGGTATTTAAAGATAGTGCTACTATTACAGCCTGCATTCCGGCCTTTGCGCCGGCTACAGGGTCTTTTTCACCTATGCGGCGGGCTACCACGGCAGTGGCTGCCATGCCGAGACCCATGGCTATAGAGTAAATGATAGATAGTACCGACTCAGTAAGCCCGACCGTCTGCACCGCGAAGCTGCTGTTTTCCAGGTGGCCTACAAAGTAAAGATCTACCAGTGCAAAAACCGATTCCATCATCATTTCGAGCATCATGGGTATGGCCAAAAGCAATACGCCCCTGCGGATGCTGCCGGTGGTAAAATCTATATTTTCTCCCTTAAGGGATTGTGATAGTAATGAGGTAAAGCGCGAAAAAACACTTTTTTGTCCTTGTTGTGACATTGTATTTTTAGTTTAAGATTAATGAATAGTAATGAAGGGCAGGGCCTATGCAGCAAAGCCTTCAGGAATAAAAATAAGTGCGGAGTGGTTTGCCCTACCGGATACGGACAGCAACTACTATCATATGCTTTAAGCTAAAGCGCAAATATAGAGAAGTTTATTTAGCGCTAAAACAGGAGATTAAGAATTTTCCAACAATTTTTCATTAACCCTTCCTGCAGCTATGCGTGAGGCAAGTATACCCAAAATAAAAATTGTAGCAATAACAATAAGTATGTTGGATACATTAAATTCAACGGGGTAAGCCAGCTTATCAGGCACTATCATTATCAGCTCGTAGCGCTGCTGTACTAAAACTATAATAGCCCCCAGTAGTAGTCCCAAAAATGCTCCCAACGCGGTGATAAATATTCCCTGGTACAGGAAAATATTACGCAGGCTCTTTACTTCGGCACCCAGGCTGTAAAGGGTTTTAATGTTCTCACGCTTGTCCAGTATCAGCATAATTAAGGCACCGGCCAGGCAAAACAACGTCATTACCACCACCAGCGAACAGAACAGGTACACCGCCAGGTTCTCGGCATTAAGCATTTTGTATAGGGCATCATTAAGCTGGGCACGGTTCTTAATGGCTAATGTGTTGTTGAAGGTTTTTTGCAGCTGCGCTTTCACATCATCTTCATTGGCACCGGGAGTAAGTTTAAATTCCAGCGCTGTTAGCTGCCCGGGCTTAAACTTCAAAAGCTCCTGCGCCAGGTAAAAATCGCAGTACACATACTTGCTGTCGGCGTCGTCGTTTATAGAGTATATTCCTGTTACAGCCAGTGGCGATTTTGTAAAGGCATCTTCAGGTGTATCAATAGTGCCCTTGCCTGGTTTGGGCACAAATACCTCAAGGCTCCGGTTAAAGTCCAGTAACGCCAGTGAAAGTTTATTGTAAATGCCAAGGCCGGCAACAGCCTGAATGGTTTGTGGCTGAATCCAGTTGCCTACCGCCAGGTGTTTATCCATAGCGGTTACCTTTGTAAAATTACTGTCAACTCCTTTAAGGTAGGCTACCTGCTCTTTTTCATCAAAATAAAAAAGTACACGTTCCTCTATAACCTTACTGTATGATGCTACACCTTTAATTGCTTTAAGCTGCTGCTCCTGCTGAGGTGTAACCACATACGATTTGCCAAGCTTGGCCGTAGCTTTAAGGTCAGGGTCAGTAGCATTGGTAAAGGACAGGCTGAAGTTTTTAAGCCCGCTGAATACTGATAATATTACAAAAAGCGCCGTAGCGCTAACTACAATACCTACGGCTGCTATACGGGTAATGATATTTACAGCAGTGCTTTTGCTCTTGCTTATGGTATAACGCCTGGCTATGTAAAACGGGAATCCCAAAGTTTAGGATTTCTTGCGCCTCTCGAGCAGTTCAGGATTGGCAATAGGGTTGTTCTCGCCTTTAAGTTCCTTGTCTATTTTTTCAATCTGGTCGAGCGAATCGTCGATGTAAAAAACAAGATTAGGCACCTTGCGCAGCTGCAGCCTTACACGCTGTGCCAGGTCATGCTTAATAAGCGGCCCGTTAGAACGTACGGCATTCAGTATCTCACCACCTTTATCGGTAGGAAATACGCTGAGGTATACTTTGGCTATAGACAGATCAGAAGTAACATTTACTTTTGATACTGATATTACCAGGTTGGTAATATTGTTCTTTCTCACTTCGCCCTGCAAAATATCTACAAGGTCATTCTGCAGCAGTGCACCAATTTTTTTTTGCCTGTTCGTTTCCATGATACAAAAGTACAGTTTTTTTGTTTCAAGTTTAAAGTTTCAGGTTGCACAACTGCAGGAACATGAAACTTTAAACCTGAAACCTTTAATAAAACTATCTTATTTCCTGGCAAAGTTCAACCAATACGCCATTAGTGCCTTTTGGGTGCAGGAAAGCCACCAGCTTATTGTCGGCTCCGCGTTTCGGGGTTTCATTCAGGATAGTAAAGCCTTCACCTTTCAGCCGTTCGATTTCTGCTGTAATATCTTCCACATCAAAAGCGATGTGATGGATGCCTTCCCCTTTCTTTTCAAGGAATTTGGCTATGGGGCTGTCAGGATTAGTAGCCTCAAGCAGTTCTATTTTGTTAGGCCCATTCATGAAGAACGAGGTTTTCACGCCTTCACTTTCCACTTCTTCCTGTTTGTAAGCAGGTGCACCCATTAGTTTTTCGAAAAGGAGATTGCTGGCCTCAAGGTCTTTTACAGCAATACCTATGTGTTCTATCTTTCTCATAATTCTAATATAAAAAAATAAAAAAAGCCTCCGCATTGCTGCAGAGGCTTGTAAAACCAGTGGTCCCACCTGGGCTCGAACCAGGGACCACCTGATTATGAGGAACAGCTTCAGCATGATTTATTACGCAGTACTTCAGTATGTTAATATTAATTTTTCTCAATGTGCGCCGCAAAAAATCCGCAAAACACGCACTTATGGTAACGACATTGATGTCGCTACCATGCCAAAGATACATAAAAATAACCGCCACATTGCTGCAGCGGTTACCAAACCAAATCAACCAAACATCAACCAATTATTTTATCATTAGGCTGCAGGATTTGCTGCCTTTTTACTTTTACGGATAAGGAATATTATCAACCATAAGAACAGCAGAAAAAACACAATGCCTCCAGCAACTGTAAACATATTTATTCCCTTTCTATCCGTGGTTTTGTCTTTAGTTTTTTCATGAAGCCTTTCTTCAGATTTTTTATCCTGTTTAATATCCCGCTTGATATTTCGCTGTATGATTTGTTTTTGCTTAATAGGTACTTCACGCTTCTTTTGCGTCGTTCGGTTCTTAAGCTGGCCGGACGGCTTATCATAATAGGTTTCTGATTTGATAAAATCGTTTTCTACCACAAGCGACTGGCCGTTCAAAACATCGGACGCTGGTTTACCACCTTCAATTGTATTTTCAGCAATAGTAACTGATGTATCAATTTCGGTAGTCACTGTTTCCTTTACTTCTTCTTTGGTATTGATAACGGTGTTCTCTTTAAGAACTTTATCAATTTCCGATTTGTGCACTTCAGATTTACGTGCGCCACAGCCTGACATTAATACAATCAGCACCACAATTATTATTTCACGTATGTATTTCATATTGCCGAGAATTTAAAGTCACGCAGCCTGTTTTTCCATCCTTTCAGGAAACGTTTTTGCGAAGGGTTATTCTTAACTATGTTATCCAGGAAGGCCTCGCGTGCAGCGTAAATTTTATCAAACAGGCCCTGCGCGTCCTCATCAATCATCTTGTTCAGCTTTGCCAGGGTAATATTGCCCACCACACCATCAGCCGTAACTTTCAGGATGTCGCGCTGCGGGATCACGATGCCCCATTTGCCGCTGCCCCAGTACCAATCCACCAAAATATTTGCGACAGACTGGTTCTTAATTTCATCAGCGCGCCATTTGTCCCAGTACTTGCGCAATACAGCCTTAAAATCGTTTTTGTTGAGCAGGCGGATATCGGCCGCATCAATATCACCATCCCCATCTTTGTCGTACCCCACAAGTTTCCACGTATTAAGCGTAACACCCATATTGGTTGCACCGCCACGGTCCAGCGGGTCATTTACATAACCACCCTCCCATTTTGCAATAATAGGAGCCAGCTTTTCAATATTGCTTTTTGTTACCTTGCTTTTAGTAAGATCCAGCTTTTCAAATTGTGCCATACTACTCTATATTTTGGTTATCCTTGTTTTCTTCTTTTTTAAACCTGTCCAGGTCAAGGTCCTGGTTAAAGGCTTTTATCTTGTTTATCCAGCCCAGCGGCGGAAACACCCCGTTTGTAAGCGCACTCATGTTCATAAAGGCGCTGCCGGCAGGGTACAGTATCACGATGAGCCTTGTAATAACCTTCAGGTATTCGTACACAAAGGCAATATCTTTTACCGTGTTGTGTATCACTTCAAACAAAGCGGCCGCCAGCGCGCACAGCAGCAATTTGTTCATAAGGCCCCAGGCATTGCGCTTAAAGGTGAAATCCCTTACTTTAAAAAGATGGTACGCCGAACCCACTATATGGTCTACCGCAATGCACACCAGCACGCCTGCCAGGTATTCGCGGTTGGATACTGTCCAGTCGGACACCCAGGCAACAGCATACGCCGGGATGCTGACAGCCAGCGCAATTTTTGCCGTAGCAATTATTTTTACCACCGCCGATGGTATTTTTAAGGTTGTGGCCGCCCAAAGGCTTATTTTAACGCCGGCACCTTTGTGCAGGATAAGCAGGTTGCTTACCAGGAAAAGAAGTAAGGATTTCATATAGTTTGGTTTAAGATATTGTAACATTCCCGGTTACAGGAGAATTTATAAATGTGCAGCCTATGAGTTTCATAGGTATTGTTGAATCTCCTTTTATAGCTCCGTTCTCAAACAGGCAGTTAACACATGTAAAATCGGCATCAGCCTGCGGCCCTATGTTTATCTCAGAATTATCATGAAAATGACAGTTGTACCCGAAAAACTTTGTAGTAGCAATCCCGTTAACACCCTGCACGTTATTATAAAACTCACAGTCATAAGCGTAAACGGTAGAGTTGCTGTGAAGGCTCATTCCGTCATCAGCGCAATGGTGGCCCCTACACCTGTAATACCTTATAATTGAATTTTCTTCATTTTGATAGGCCTGATTCTGGACATAGGAAACATCACAGTCATAGTAGTTAATCTCATTACAAGTGTTGGCGGCGAAAGCACCCTCAACAAGAGAATTGATAATTGTCATACCATGTATATTGAGATAGCGCCTTCCTTCTAAATAAAGCCCGGTATTAATAACACCCAGGCCATTAAGCACGCCGGGTGCTGTAGGGAGGTCGCCTCTTATGATTAAATAACTTGCCTTTATGTCAATCCTTTCATTGTGTGTGCCACATATATACACAGTATCCCACAAACCAATATTAGCCCAGTTAATGCCTGCGTTACCGGAAAAGGCGTTTTCATAGCTTGTACCATCCCCTGTACCATACGTTGTACCGGCAGGCCGCACATACCAGGTGTTTTGACTGGATATAGAATGTGTAAAGTTTTTAAAGATGGTTCTGAATGCTTCTTCATCAGCATCTGTAAACTTATTAAAGCGGAAAAATGCCATAACGTTGTTTGGAAAAAATGATCCTTCAGGCGTTACACCCCCTGTAGTACTGATGTTTGATGTAAGCAACAGCACATCATTTGAAAGCGTTGGCGCAACTGTGGTAACAGTTGTAGATGTTTTTACACCGTCTTTATAAATGATGGATTTACCATTATCCTGCACAGCTACATACAACCCCCTCGCATTTGTGCTTTGGAACGTATTTTGGTTATTGTGATACGAAAAAACACTGCCGGTAAAGCCACCGGCAGTAATCCTTGCATTTACCTGGTACCTTGTACTGGTTGGTGTTGGTATAATAAGGCTTCCATACAACCTTGAAGCTGATGCAGTAGTATTATTATCCGACACATATACAGCTGTAGTAAGGTCATTTTCTATACCGGCATACTCATTCACCTTGTATTTGGTATTGACATAATTACCTGCTGCTGTAGCCTTTATACCTTTGCCTTCTGTAAAAACAGGAGCGCCCACTACTGTATGCCTGTAGGTGGATGGGTTTTTAATATTTATGGTACCGAATTGCAATGAACCAAACCCGTAGAGGTTGCCTGTTTTCATTCTTGAATACAAGCCCGCTGATTTAAGGTTCCTGATAAACAGGTCTATTTTCCACAAGGTTAACGTGTTTGGCTTTACAATGCCGTTGGCATCTGCAAAGTCAATAACCGCCTGCAATTCTGCCGTAAAACTTTGATTTTGTAAAGTAGTATAACTCATTTTTTTAAACTGTTTGCGATATCCAATATTCAACCCTTGTACCTGAAACCCATTCTGCAAAAATTATATTCAGCTGGCCCGGTGCGTAAATTCCATTTCCTACCTTTACCCACCCTGCCGGGTAAGTAGGCTCCGATATATGGTTGTGATAAATCTTTTGGATTAATCCAGGTTTTGCATCGGCAAGGGTATTTGTTATATTTCCTGTAGCAGGGCTGGTATTAGAATTAAATATTTTCACACCTGTAAAATCTATATTCACACCAGTTGCCGCAGATGAAAGAGGCACTTTTAACGCAGCCAAAGCTAACGCCGTATTAGCAGTTGTTTGTGCTGCTCCCGCCGCAGTATTGGCCGCCTGCGCACGCGCTGCCAGCTCTATTATATTGCCATCAGCCTCAGCCGAGGTCAGCCATGATCCTTTTTCTGATCGTAAGGTTAAATCTGCCATAGTATTGTTTTATTGTACATAGTCTTCTTCCACGTAATCCGCTTCTACATAAATGCGCAGCACCGGGAGGTTGCTCACGTACTGCCGCACCCTGAAGCGTATCCTGTGTATTACTTTGTTTATTGCCATTATGTTGCCGGTATTATAGTTAAAGCATCAGGGTAGTTTATTACATACAAGCCCTCTACTGAGGCAGGTTTGGCAAAATGTACGCGGCAGGCGCGTTCTGATGCTACCC
>JAEWKB010000210.1 GCA_023386255.1 Bacteroidota bacterium | reverse complement strand
GAACAATGCCATGAATAGTGTTGTTGGGAAGCCCATCCTTAACAGTATAGCTTTTAAACACAGCTTTACCATTATCTTTTATCTCTTTAAGCATGTTAAGTCCGTAACTGGTACCTACCCACAGCTTATTATCGGCATCGGTTACAAGGCATAAAATATCGTTGCTCGAAAGGCTATTGGCATCTCCGGGGATATTTTTAAACGACCTGAAACTGCCTGTGCCTTTATCAAACAGATTTAGCCCGCCAAGCCTTGTACCCACCCACAGCTGGTTATCATTTTTAGGGATTATAGAGAATATAATATTGCTGCTCAGCGAATTTTTACCATTGCTCCCTGCTGTATAGCCGGCAAAATGTGTAAGCCTTAATTTGCCGTTGCGCTTTTCCAGCTTAAGTTGCACCATGCCATAGCCGTTAGTGCCAAGCCACAATACCCCGCTATTATCCTGGTATATAGCATACACCGACCTGAAATTGCTGCACTTTTCGGCACCCTCAATCTCGCTCCAGCTTACAAGCCTTCCTGTACCGGAATCATAAACCGTTAATCCTTCACCGTCAGTCCCAATAAATACAAGCTTATCTTTTCCTTTATGTAATGCGTAAACAGAATTGTTGATGCTGCTGTTGTTTTCATTAAAGTGTGTGTAAGACAGCTTTCTTTCTGGGTGAAGATAAAAATCGGCAGGGAGCTTAAACAAGCCGCTGCCTTTAGTGCCCAGCCAAAAACATGTGGAATCCTTCAGGAACGACCGTACAATACCGCCGTCAAGCTCAGGAATTTGTGTCCTCGAAACAAGGTTGAACGATTTTTTTTGAGGGAACATCTTCATTAAGCCGTCACCGTCGGTTCCTGCCCACACTATATGCTCATTACCGTGCAGTACCGACGTTATTTTATGCCCCGCAAGGTACTTTAGCCAGGGGCTTGTTGTTTTGTTGCCGGCAGTGTTAATTACAGCATAGCCTGATTTGCCCCATACCACAATTCCCTCAGGCACATTGCCTATAATAGCTGAAATACTTTCTGCAATCTCCTGTTTTTTCTTTCCGTCAGCCGATAATAAAGCTGCCTTGCCGGAAGTTGAAATAATGCAAATAGTATTGTATGCCAGCTTACTGAAGGTACGCACGCCATCCTGCAGCTTTACAATACCCAATATGTTTTTTTTATTGCTTTCAGCTGTTTCTATCGCTACCGAATACAGGGTGTTATCATCGTAGAGTATAAGTAATCTGCCTGAATCCAGGAAATCGAATTTCTGTACGGTTTTTGCAGGCAGGCCTTTTGTATTAAAACGTATAAACTCTTTACCATCATAATATCCTATTCCCCAGCCCTGTACAGCACAATATACATTGTTTTGGGTATCAAACGCCATGTTGAACTGTGACTCCGATACCGGTGGCTTGTTCTCTGATGAAAAGTAAAAATGCCTGAAGCTGTTGGTTTTCTTATCATAGCTATTAATGCCATGCATGGTTAATATCCAGATTTGGCCGGCGCGGTCTTCGCCAATTTTAAGGATTACCTGGTTACTTATGGAATTTTTGCCAGGCTGCGGCCTGAAAATCTTAAAATGGGTGCCATCGTAGCGGTTCAGCCCATCCCACGTGCCTATCCACACAAGGTTTTGTGAATCCTGGAAAATGCAGTTTACGGAACTGTTGGAGAGACCTGTAGTATTATCCAGCTGCTCAACCGAATATTTTGAAACAGGGGAGGGCAGTGCCTTATTTTGGGCGGCAGGGGCAACGGATGTATCTGCCTGCACCGGCCCCGGTTTGTTGGTACACGCAACCAGTGCCGATAGTAGTAAACCGTAAAGTATAATCTTTGCTTTCAAGTTCAGGTCAGTATGCAATAAATATATAAATTTAATTTAAATTAAGCATACGTACCATAACAGGATATTAGCGTGAATAGCAACAATGGCTGAAGCATTATTGGGCAGCTGCTGCCTGATTAGGCAAGTCTAATCTGTGATGCGGTTAAATATTTTCTTAAGCAGCTCTTTTCCATCCCTTTTTTGCTTAGCGACTTCCTTTGCTCTTAAAACACCATTTTCCTCAATAAATACATAACTGAAAGCAAACTGTGGCTGTGCAGGGTCATCTTTAAGCAGCCCGAAGCGCAGGTCATTAAGATAGTAGCTGCCTTTGTGCAGGGTTACAATATACCACCCCTCGCTAATATCTTTCAGGGTTTCAAAGTCAGGGTTTCGCTTAAGTTGTGTTTCAGGTACAAGATTTCTTTTATAGTGCTTAAAAGTAATAGGCCTGCTGTCAAATACTGAATAGTCTCCCAGCAGGTAAGCGTCTTTGGTGGCAACATTGGCATTCCATAAAATGCAGTTAAATGCTGTTGGCTTAACTAAAAGGTCTCGGTACGAAATGTTCTGTTCTTTAAGGGCAGCTTCAAATTTTTGCAGCACATATAGCTTGAGCCCGCAGGTGAGCAATAAATAGGCTGAGCTGATGTAAAGTCCACGCAATACATATTTTTTTCGCTTGTTAAACTCTTTCCTGCGCCATGCCATGACAAGGCAGACAAGCAGCGGCACCGTAAACAGAGGGTCAATTACAAAAATAGTTTTTAGCGCAACGCGGTATGGCAGCGGCCACAGCACCTGTGTGCCCCAGGAGGTAAACAAATCTATAAGTACATGAGTGGCCAGGCAGCAGAAAACTAAAAAGCTTGAGCTGCGCCAACTTATGCGGCCTTTTTCAAGCCGTGCTATGAGCAGTCCCAGGAGCGGGCTAAGCAACATAAAGAACAGCAGCGAATGGCTAAGCCCCCGGTGTATAGCCACACCTGCCACAGGATCCATAAAACGGCCTGCCACAACATCAAGGTCGGGCAGTGTACCCAGTATGGCACCATAGGCATACGTCCTGCGGTGCAGTTTTTTACCGGCGCAAAGCTCGGCTGTGGCAATGCCTATAAGTACCTGTGTTAGCGAGTCCATGTTTATAAATATGGGCGGGGTGAAGTTACCCACGTTTGTAAAACGTGTACTGCAAAGGTACGGGAGTATTTTTAAATACCCGAGGCGTATTAATGCTTCTGTATTATTGGCATAAGGACTGGTGATATTGTCTCTCAATATCCTCCCTGTGTCCCGGGTGCGCAATATCAACAAGGGCTTTGGCACGCTGCTTCAATGTTTTGCCGTAAAGTTCTGCAATGCCGTATTCGGTTACTACATATTGTGCGTGCGCACGGGTAGTAACTACACCGGCTCCTTGCTTAAGGAACGGCACTATTCTGCCAGCGCCCGATTTTGTAACCGAAGGCAGCGCAATGATTGCCTTACCGCCATCGCTAAGTGAGGCTCCCCTTATAAAATCCATCTGTCCGCCAACTCCCGAATACATTTTCATCCCTATTGAGTCAGCACATACCTGTCCGGTAATATCAACCTCAATGGCTGAGTTTATCGCCACCATTTTAGGGTTCCTTCTTATAAGCGCGGTGTCATTCACGTAAGATGATTCACGCATTTCTATAAACGGGTTGTCGTTTACAAAATCATACAGCCTTTTAGATCCTATAAGAAAGGTAGCAAGTACCCGGCCTTTGTTGGTGCCTTTATATCGGCAGTTCACTACACCTTTTTCAATAAGGTCTATAACACCGTCAGAAAACATTTCGGTGTGCAGGCCCAGGTCTTTGTGGTCGGCCAGGTTGGCCAGCACTGCGTTCGGTATAGAGCCTATCCCCATCTGCAGGGTGCTTTTATCATCAATTAAAGATGCTACAAATTTTCCTATCCTGCCTTCCGTTTCAGTTATGGTAACAGCATGCTGCAAATGTATGTGCTCATTAACCTCTACAGCATAATCAATGCGCGAAATGTGAATTATACTGTCGCCAAAGGTGCGCGGCATCTGCGGGTTTACCTGTGCTATAACTATCTTGCTGTTCTCTATAGCCGCCAGTGTTGCCTCTACCGATACGCCCAGTGAGCAATAGCCGTGGCTGTCGGGCGGAGATACGTGTACAAAAGCCACGTCAAGCGCTATTATTTTCCTGCGGAACAGGTTAGGCAGTTCGCTCAGGAAAACAGGCGTGTACGATCCGTTTCCTGCCGACAGGGTGTGGCGTATGTTCTTGCCAATGAAAAATGAGTTGACATGGAAGCTTTCAGAAAGCTGTGGGTCAGCATAGGGCGCTTCTCCTTCTGTATGCAGGTGGCACAGCTCTACATTTTTAAGCTCATTGGCCCTTTCGGCAAGCGCTTTTGTTAGTAATGAAGGCGTTGCGGCAGCTGCCTGAACATAAACCCTGTTATTAGACTGTACCAGCTTTACAGCGTCTGCTGCTGTTGTATATATAGGCATTGTAATAAGTTTTTGGCAAAATTATATACGGGCCCAGACTTAAAAAATGATGCTTGTCATGCTAACAACAGGCTTATGTTTACTGCACTGTAGCTTAATGATATTTATCATTTTATGCGGTTGGACCGATAGCTACTTTTGGAGAAAAGTTTTAGATATGAAAAATACCTTGTTGCAAAAATATAATGTGCCCGGCCCACGCTATACCAGTTATCCCACGGTACCTTATTGGGAAGATGGTGATTTCAGTACAGTACAGTGGGAGTCAACACTGGTAAAGGCTTATAATGAAAGTAACGGATCTGAAGGTATAAGCCTGTATATTCACCTTCCGTTTTGCGAAAGTTTGTGTACTTTTTGCGGATGCCATAAACGGATAACCAAAAGGCATGAGGTAGAGATGCCGTACATAAATGCAGTGCTTAAAGAGTGGGCCATGTACCGCGACCTGTTCAGGTCAAGGCCCCGCATTAAAGAGCTGCATTTGGGCGGCGGGACACCTACCTTTTTTGCACCTGAAAACCTTAAGAAGCTTATTAACGGAATTTTTGAGCTTGCCGATGCTGCCCCGGGCTATGAATTCAGCTTTGAAGGGCACCCTAATAATACCACACGCGAACATCTGCAAACATTATATGATTTGGGTTTTAGAAGGGTAAGCTATGGCGTACAGGATTATGACATAACCGTACAA
>JAEWKB010000203.1 GCA_023386255.1 Bacteroidota bacterium | reverse complement strand
CTGGAAAATATAGACATTTCGGTTTCTACCGGAGAATTGCTGGTCATTGTTGGCCCTAACGGAGCCGGCAAATCAACCCTGCTGAGTATGCTTGCCAATGAAATGGGCAGGCATGAGGAGCCTATCTTCTTTAAAAAGAAAACCTTCGAAGATTGGGATGATAAAGAGCTTGCGCACAATAAAGCTAAATTTTCGCAGCATAACAATCATGACATACCCCTTTCGGTAAAAGATGTAGTGATGATGGGCCGCTATCCGTACTTTAATTCCACTCCCCATAAACAAGACGCCGATGCCGTTCTTAAAGCCATGGAAGAAACCGATGTGGCCCTGTTGAAAGACCGTGATTACAATTCCCTTTCAGGAGGCGAAAAACAGCGGGTGCACCTGGCAAGGGTACTGGCACAGCTTGATAATGAAATTTCAAACAAACTGGTTTTCCTGGATGAGCCCCTTAACAACCTTGATGTACTGCACCAGCACCGTATACTGCACACGGTAAAGAATTTTACCGAAAATGGTAACACCGCTGTAATGGTTTTGCATGACCTTAATCTTGCCGCGCAGTTTGCCGATAAAGTAATGCTCCTTAAAAAAGGAAAAATAGTATGCCATGATGTACCGGATAAGGTTTTTACCAAAGAAATCATTAGCAAGGTGTATAACTTTCCGTGTACTGTATGCCCCAATCCTGTGAACAAGAACCCTTTAATAATTTTCGGAATTTAAAAAATCAACATAATGAATACAATGACCAATACGCTAAAATCGCAGTGGGAAGCGCTAAAAGCTGATAACCCGCACCTGAGGATACGCAATGCCGCCGAACAGCTTGGCGTGAGTGAAGCTGAACTTGTAGCTACACAAGCAGGTGAAACAGTAACACGCCTAAGCCCTGAATTTGCCAATATACTTACTGAAGTTGAAAAACTGGGCAAAGTAATGGCCCTAACCCGTAACGATGAATGTATACACGAGCGTAAAGGTGTGTACCTAAACCCCGATTTCAGCTCGCCTTTTGCGGGATTATTTGTGGGTGAGGATATAGACCTGCGCATTTTCCTGTCGCATTGGGACAAGGCTTTTGCCGTTGCTGAAAAAAGTGAGCACGGCGACAGGAAAAGCCTCCAGTTTTTCGGTAAGGACGGTTTGGCAATTCATAAAATTTACCTGACCAAAGAGAGTAATGAAGCCGCTTTTGACACACTGGTAGAAGAATTTAAATCTGAAAACCAGGAGCCGGAAGAAACTACTGTTGAAGTGCCGTTGGTGCTTGATGAAAAACCGGATGCAGATATTGATGTGCAGGGTTTCCGGGAGGCATGGGTAAACCTGAAAGACACACATGCTTTTTTCGGGATGCTTAAGAAATTTGGCGTGACCAGGACACAGGCACTTCGCCTTGCACCGGACGAAACATATGTCCATCAAATTGAAAAAGAAGCCATAGTTACCATGCTTGAAAAAGCAGCGGAACAAAAATTACCCATCATGTGCTTTGTAGGCAACAGGGGCAATATACAAATACATACAGGGCTGGTACGCAAAACCATGTGGCACAACCAGTGGTTTAATGTTATGGATCCTGATTTTAACCTGCATCTGGATATGAGTAAAATATCGCAAACGTGGGTAGTGCGCAAACCAACCGAAGACGGTGTGGTTACGGCCATTGAGGTTTTTAATGAAATGGGAGAAATTATAGTTCAGTTCTTCGGGAAGAGGAAGCCGGGGATACCAGAACTGCAGGAATGGAGAGATTTGGTTGCTTCACTATAATTGTTAGGTTATTATGTGCCAAAAAGCCGCTCAGTGAGCGGCTTTATTATTTAGAGCTACCATAAAAAATCCCGGCATCAGCCGGGATAAAATAAACTAACTACTATGGACAATTATTGTAATAATTCATACTGGAAAGCAGGGAAGCCCCTTTCCCCGGCCTGGTTCGCGCCACCGGTCATACGTACTTTGTAAATGTTACCATCGGTATCTTTTACAACAAAGAAACGATCGGTCTTAAGAACGAATTGAGAAATTGGGAATCCTCCCGGGCCCATAACGCTTGTACCTCTCCAGTTGGAGCCGATGTTCCTTTGATCTGTGTTAAAGCCGGCTGCGTTAACTTGGGCGAGTGTAAAGCTTTCATAAGTAACGCCATCAGCTATCATAACCTGGTAAGATTGAGCTCCTCCTTTTGTATTGGTAAGTATATAATCCGGATAATAGTACGGCACCTGTGCCCCCTGAGACGGGATTACGTTTGTAAAAGTGGTAAAAACAAGATCCCATCCTGATTTTTGTGGTTCAACAGCAACTGTGCTGTTGGTTGTCAAACTGAAGAAGGTAAAGTTAAAAGCTTCATTTTTATTAACTATAATTTCCTGGTGGGTTGTAGCGTTTATATCAGCATACTGGATCTTATAACCGTTGCCGTTCCTTAAAATCCTTACCTTTTTCCAGCCACGGTGAGGCCCTGATGCAGAGCTTTCAGCGCCTACTGCAGGAGCAGCGGCAGCAGGTCCGTTGCCAAGGTTAACAAGATACACTTTATTGTCGGCGTCGTTAGCTGATATGGACGAAATAGCTGTACCAGAAATGTTACCTGTAGGGTCATCAACCTGATTGGCAAATCCCTGCCCTTGTGCTATCAACATAGTATCATCGGGAGCAACCACCTCATCAATATTAGTAGACGACAGTTGTTTAACCGACATTTTTAATGAGCTGTTAATCATTACCCTGAAATCACTGCCAGAGTAGAAACCAAGCTCCCACGATGTCCTGGCTGCTGATACCATTCCGCCATTGCTTAGATCTACATATACTGAATTAGGCTGGCCGGGTCCACCTGTTGAAGGCTGAAGCAATGCACTGTTTAATGGCCCCTGTGGGCCTGTTGCCGCAGTATCGTCGTCACTACATGCAGTAAATGCCAGCATACCGATTGATAGTAGAAAAATAAAACTTTTTTTCATAATTATGGTTTATTAGTTAAAATTGAGATTGTACGTAAGTTTAATAAAGTAAGAGCGGCCGTAGCCTATTGACTGGCTGTCAGATGCAGCTGAATGAACCCCTGTACTCCCTCCCCGGGTTGATGACCGGAGGCTGTTTACATTGAGCAGGTTACGTGCACCGAACGTTACATCAAATTGATTATTAAAGAATGATTTGCGAACAGAGGCATCCAACAGGCTGTAATCTTCAAATTCATTTAATACAAATATGGTGTTGCCTGCGCCGTCATCTGTCTGTACATATTGCTGAAATGGCCCAGTATACTTATAGTATAGTGATAGAAGGGTGTTCCATTGTGTAATGTTGTAAGCCACATTGGCATTGGCAAGGAACGAATATAAAAACTTATCATCGGAAACGGCGCCCTCCGCTGCAGCATCAATCCGCTGGGATATTCCGAGTAGAGACAGGCCTAACCGTCCATCCCAGTTCTTATACTTAAAACTGTTAGAGGAAGCAAAGTTCCACATCCTGTACTTATCAATATTTTCATAGCGAAATATGAGCCTGGGATCAGAAGACACCATTACATTTGCAATCCGGTCATCAACATTCATATAGGTTAACGAAAGGCTGTTGTTCAGCACCACGCCGGCATCAAAATATGTAGCCTTTTTAATGTTGGCTTCATAAGATAAGCTATGCTCCGGCACAAGGTTCTCGTTGCCCTGCAGATCATGGTTGCTGTCTACAAAATAGGTATACAGCTCCTGAAAGTTAGGCGTACGGTATGACTTACCCACTGTACCGCGTAATTCTATATTATTCCTGAAAAGGTATCTGGCACCAAAGGATACGGCATACTGATCATCAAACAACGACTGGAAGGAGTACCTGAAGCCCGGGCGTAGGGAAAACTTATCTGTAAGCCCAAGTTCGGCAGAGCCATATACATCATAGTTTTCTAAAGTCTTGTCAACACTGCCAAGGCCGTTGTTATAGGTGCCTGCAAGCTGCGAGGCGTATCCCTGTTCATTCACCAGCTCATATCCTATTTGCAGGTCAAACTTTTTATTGCTGAAAAAATTGGTAAGCGTTCCGGTAGAATACAAAACATCTCTTGATTCATATACCTGCCTGTCATTAAATCCTTCGTTGGCTGCCAGTATATAATAATTAAATGACTCCTTTTCGCGCTCCTGCTTTTGCTGTGATACCGATACATTGTACACCAGCTTCGAGAAAAGTTTGCCAAAGGCGTTTAAATGATGGTAGTAGCGATTGGTGTAATTGCGGCTGTCACGGCTGTAAAATTCAGTAAAATCAATAGTAGGCTGAACAACCGGATTAAAAAAACTTACAGTTTCGTTATAATAATCGAACTTATAAAATATCCTGAAATTATTTTTGTTGTAACTTATTAGAGCATTTGTGGCGAACTGCTCTTTAGGGAGCCAGCTGCTGTAACCACGCAATCCGTTGTTCAGGCTGTAATCCTTACCCTGTTTATCATCATAAAAGCCGGCAAAATCATTACGGTTAGCACCCACCGAAGCAAACCAGCTACTGCCGATATTGTGAGATATTTTAAAAGACTGTATGTGCCTGCCTTTATCAAACCAGGCATATTCTGTACCAACAGTTTCTTCCTGCAATGTAGCGGTAACTTCCCAGCTTGTTTTGGCCGATTTTTTAGTGATGATATTTAAAATGCCGCTTACGGCGTTGGCTCCATGCGTAACCCCCATAGAACCTTCAATAATTTCTATACGCTCAATATCATCAAGGTTTATCTGGGTAAGGTCTATATTATTACCAAGCCCTGTATCGCTAACCAGGGGGATATTATCGACCATGATCTTGAAGTACTGCGAATCAAGGCCAAACATTGATACGGTAAAGCGCCCGGTTGTTCCGTTTGGCTGCACACTGATGTTTATATACTGGTTCAGCACATCGGCAAGGTTATTCCCGGCCTGCCTTAAAATATCTTCGCGCGTTATGACCCGTACATTATAAACAGATTTTTTTAATGACTGCGGCTCAAATTGCCCGGTAACCACTACTTCCTCTATCTGGCTGGTTTTAGTGGTATCAATAACTGTTTCCTGGGCATAGACGGGCAATGCAAGTAGTAAGAATAGATATTGTGTTGCTTTGGTTATAATCTGCACCATTAATCTTAATTAGATTAATTCTAAATTGAATGCAAATGTAAAAGTCAGAAATTATATATGCAAATTATTTTTATTAATTCTAAATAAAAAGAATAGCATAAAAAAAGCCTCTGTAAAAGAGGCTTTTAAATTTTTTGTTGAAATTACAATTTGGGCAGGTTATTAACAGCCGCTTTATCAGCTTCTATAATACTGATGGCATAACCTCCCCCGGCTGCTACCCACTGAGAAAGTTTAGAATTATTAGTAACGGCTACCTTCCTGATAGTGTAAGACTGAGGGTTAGTCTTATAATGTGCATCTTTACCATCGGCATAAATAGTGGCTATGTAGGTTTTACCTTTATCAAGGAAATCAAATTTAATGTTTGATGTACGAGGCTGCTCCCCTCCTACACTGCCTACAAACCAGCTTGTTTTGCCTTTGGCCTTACGGGCTGCCGTAACATATTGCCCGGGCTCGGCTTCAAGGTACTTGCTGTCATCCCAGTCTATTGCCACGTCTTTAATAAACTGGAACGCGTCTAAAAACCTGTTGTAATGTTCCGGCGTATCGGCAGCCATCTGCAGCGGGCTGTACAGCGTTACATACAGCGCCAGCTGGTTAGCCAGCGTGCTGTTTACATGAGAGTTGTTTGCAGGGTTCAGCTTGCTAAGGTCCATCTCAAAAATACCCGGTGTATAATCCATAGGCCCTCCCAATAATCTTGTAAAAGGCAATAACGTAACATGATTGGGTTTAGAACCACCAAAGGACTGATACTCTGTACCACGTGCCGATTCATTACCTATCAGGTTAGGGTAGGTACGGGCTATACCGGTAGGCCTCACAGCTTCGTGCGCATTAACCATTATTTTATATTCGGCGGCTTTTTCTATGGCATACTGGTAGTGGTTTATCATCCACTGGCTATAGTGGTTTTCACCTCTCGGAAGGATATCACCCACATAACCGCTCTTCACGGCGTCATAGCCATGGTCTTTCATAAACTGGTATGCTTTATCCATGTGGCGCTCATAATTGCGCACAGATGATGATGTTTCGTGGTGCATGATCATTTTTACGCCTTTAGATTCGGCGTACTTTCTTATCCCTTCCACATCAAAATCAGGGTAAGGAGTAACAAAATCAAAAACATAATCTTTATGGTTGCCAAACCAGTCTTCCCAGCCTGTGTTCCACCCTTCCACCAGCACCCCGTCAAAACCATGCTGGGCAGCAAAGTCAATATACTTCTTCACATTGGCCGTGTTAGCTCCATGCTTGCCGTTAGGCTTTGCTTTGGTATAATCAGTTATGCCAAGCTGCACGCTCGGATATTCATCGGTATAAGCCCATGATGATTTACCGGTTATCATTTCCCACCACACGCCTACATATTTTACCGGCTTTATCCATGATGTGTCATCAATTTTAGACGGTTCGTTTAAATTATATGTCATTTTTGAGGCCAAAATATCCCGGGCATCATCGCTTGCTATAACAGTTCTCCATGGGGTTGTACGCGGCGCCTGCATATAGCCTTTGTCGCCATGAACATCGGGTGTAAGCCATGATTCAAATATCATATTTTTATCATCAAGGTTCAGGTGCATGCAGGGGTAGTTGATAAGTGCCGCCTCGTGCAGGTTGATGTACAATCCGTCGGCCGACTTCATCAGAAGCGATGTCTGTACACCTGTAGGCGAGAAGGAAGTTTGCGACAGGTTGCCCGTAATAGCCTTGGCCATCAGGCCGCGAATTTCAGAAAGCTTAGAAGTTGTAAAATCATATTCCTGTGTATCGTAATCTCCCGGTATCCAATATGCGGTATGGTCGCCTGCCATGGCAAACTGTGTCCTCTCTTCTTTAATTACAAAGTAAGTCAGGTTTTTTTGCTGCGGAAATTCATAGCGGAAGCCCAGCCCGTCATTAAACAAACGGAACCGGATAATCATCTGCCTGTCGGTCTCCTTTTGGTTAAGGCCCACCTCCAGTTCGTTGTAATGGTTACGGATTGTTTTTACCTCACCCCATACGGGCATCCAGGTTTCGTCAAAAGAAGTAGTTTTAGAACCGCTGACAGTAAAATCATTCAGTAATGATTTCTTATCTTTAACAAGCTCCAGCCCCAGTTTGCTGGGCGCTATCACCGTTCGGTCTTTATATCGAAGCATGTATGTAGGAGTGCCATCTGCTTTTACGGCAAAATCCAGAGTAAACTTACCGTCAGGTGATTTAATTTGTTGTGCCCTGCCTATAATCGCAGTAAAAACGGCGAGCACTATAAGTAGCTTTTTCATGAAGAAAGAATGAAGTTAGTAATAACTGTAAAAGGTAAAGCTATTTAAAATAAAGTGAATATCAAAAATACTATAGGGCTGCAACCGCCTCAATCGTTTGCGTGTTAAAAACTTTAGGCACGCGCGTTTATTTATACACACAATTTTGAGGGCACAGCATTAATAGAAAAAGCGGCAGTTTGGGCTGCCGCTTTTTCCTGGGGGAAAATATAGGTAAAAATTGGGGGAACAATATAAACGGTAACCTACCGTAGGTACTCTTGCTGTAACATAAAGTATTATAGCAATTGAACAGGGCAAACTTAGGTATAAATAAAAACCCCGTATGTACAAGTTTATATTTTTTCTTGTAGAATTAATTCTACAAGTTATACATAAAAGCTTATAACTATATTTGAATGCCAAACCCATACCTAACCGTAAATGACCTTCAGGAAAAAAATCTTGTGCCTGTTGGTGCTCTTTAGCACAAACTTTATTTTCTCCCAAAACACATATCATTCCACCTGGTATTCAGCAGATAGCAACCACCTGCCACAAAACAGCGTGAAATCAATTGTTGCGGATAAATATGGTTTTTTATGGCTGTCTACCGAAAGTGGCATTGTACGGTATGACGGCCGCAATTTCAGGGTTTACAACTCAGAAGACCTTCCGGGTATAGTATCTGACAGGATGTTCATGTTTAGCGGCGATGTCAGGAAAGACAGCATCACTATTCGAAATGACAGCTATGAAGACCTGTTGCTTATAAAGAACCGAAAAGTGCAGCTTTTAAAGGTGCCATACCCTTACAAGCGGAAAAAGCATGTAAAATATACTCACATGGAGGCCATGCACCCTTACCATATAAGCCTGCAGAAGGAAATCTTTAAATGGGTGGCGGACGATAAATATTTTGTAATAAGCAGCGACACCATACAGGAATATACCCACAAGCACAAGCTAATATGCCGGTATGGCTATAAGTATCCTGATTCTACACAATTTTTTACCCTCGGCAACAATTTGTACCGCCTTGTAAAAAATAAAGGGTATGCAAAGCTTACAGGCCCCCGGGAAACGTTCGGCACGTTTGCCATGCCTTTGCTCAAGGGTCACAAAATACTTAATAATATGGTACACCGGCAGGTGTTCCTCCTCAATGGGCGGCGGCTTTTTTACCTGACGGAAAAGAATGATACAATTGTGCCGGTACTGATATATGAAGATTTTGACCCCAAAATAAATATTCACTCTCTATACTATGATACGGCTAATGATGTGCTGTACCTGGGTAGCGCCAACAAGGGTTTCCTGATCGTAAAGAAGAACATCTTCAGGCACATGGAGTCGCCGTATAAGCATAATACGGGGACTGACGGCGTTTACTACGCCCTTACTCGCTTTAATGACCAGATACTGGCTTCTACAGGAGACCTGTTTAGTAACGGAAAGCATGTAGGAAATTTAAAGTTTGATAATTACAGTGACAAGTATTGCATAGCTATAGACCGCAATGGCGACCTGTGGACAAAGACACACGAAAAAGTATCACGGTTTAATAAAAGTACAGGCTATACAACCTGTGATTCCTGGGAGCTTGAGGGGCGCATATCAATACTGGCAGAAGGCAAAGACGGTAAAATATGGATAGGTACAGGCCAAAATGAAAGGAATTACAAAGGTACTTTATATTGTGTTGACCCATCTAAACCCGGTGATGTGCCAAAGCTGTTCATTAGGCTTGATTTCACCCCAATATGCCTTAACTGGCTAAATGCCGGCGTGATTTACGTGGGGTCTTTAAAAGGGCTGTACAGAGTACATACAGTTACAAAAACTGCCGAAGCGGTAAAAGGATTTCCTGATGTTTATGTAAGAAGCCTGTATGTAAAGGGCCCCCAGGAAATTTGGGCTGCTACCTATAATGGCGGGCTTTACTTATACAGGGGCAAAAGAGCAATACAGTTCCCTATGGACAGGAACAAATATATGCTGAGCACCCATTGTGTTATGGAAGACAGGAAAGGCTACCTGTGGCTTACTACCAACAGGGGTATCTTTCAGGCACGCAGGCAGGACCTGCTGGATTATGCTGATGGCAAAGCAAAGGCAGTGTACTATTACCACTACGACAAATCTTCGGGATTCCTAAACAATGAGTTTAACGGCGGTTGCGAACCGTGCGGCATTTATGTTAACCAAACTACTATGTACCTGCCCTCTATGGATGGTATTGTATATTTTAATCCTGCAGAAATAAAGCCTGCCGCACCTTTAAATGCCATATACATTGATGAAATAGATATAGACGGAAAAAACCGCGTTATAACTGATACTCTTCACCTTAAAAGAAACTTCGGACGTATAAAGATTTTTGTGAGCAGCCCCTATAGCGACAATCCATACAACCAGAATTTTGAAGTTAAGCTTGAGGGCCCTATAACACAGGCCTGGCTGCCACTGGCCGATGACCATATTACCTATTCTACTCTGCCGCCTGGCAATTATACGGTTACTGTACGCAAACTTGCAGGATTTGGCGGAAAATGGATATACAAAACAATTCACTTTACAGTTATACCTGCTTTTTGGCAACAGGCATGGTTTTTAGCACTGGCGGCACTGGCAGGCATAGCATTGCTTTATTTTGCCGTAAAGTTAAGGACAAAGTACATTCGCTATAAAAATGTACTGCTGGAGAAGAAAATTGTAGAGCAAACTGCCCAACTACGCCATACAATAAGCACATTACGCAAAACCCGCGATGACCTTAGCCGACAGATTACCAACCACAAAAAACTTATCAAACTCATAACGCATGATATTAAAAGCCCACTACGGTTTATGGCCATTACCGGTAAATACCTGTACAATAAAATCGCGAACAGCAATCCGGAACTGCAGGATGACATTATAGCCATACATTCGTCATCATCGCAACTGTATGAGTTTGTAGACAGTTTCCTGGAATATGCCAAGGAAAGCCAAAACCAGGAATCTGAACCTTACCTGCTGCATGAACTTGTACACGAAAAAACCGAACTGTTTAAAAACCTGGCTTCGGCCAAAAAAACAGTATTACTTAATGCTACCC
>JAEWKB010000198.1 GCA_023386255.1 Bacteroidota bacterium | reverse complement strand
TTGAACTGACCAACGCCCAAAAGCGGGTAATAAAAGAGATTCGTAACGACATGGGCCAGCCCGCGCAGATGAACCGGTTATTGCAGGGTGATGTCGGCTCGGGTAAGACGATAGTGGCGCTGATGAGCATGCTCCTGGCGCTTGATAACGGTTTCCAGGCGTGCCTTATGGCGCCGACAGAAATACTCGCCAACCAGCATTATTTAGGTTTAAGTGAGCTGGCTAAACCGTTGGGAGTAAACCTATCAATACTTACAGGTTCAACTAAAGCTTCAGACAGGAAAATTATACACGAACAGCTGGAAAGCGGCGAAATGCATATCATCATCGGTACGCATGCGCTGCTGGAAGACAAGGTACGGTTCCGCAACCTAGGGCTTGCCGTGATTGATGAGCAGCACCGTTTTGGCGTGGAGCAGCGCAGTAAGCTGTGGCGCAAGAACGAGATTCCGCCGCATGTGCTGGTCATGACCGCCACCCCTATTCCGCGTACGCTGGCCATGAGCCTGTATGGCGACCTGGACGTTTCGGTTATTGATGAGCTCCCGCCCGGCCGCAAGCCCATACAAACGGTTCACAGGTTTGACAGCAACCGCCTTAAGGTGTGGGCGTTCCTGAAGGATGAGATTGCCAAGGGCCGCCAGGTGTACATTGTGTACCCGCTGATACAGGAAAGCGAAACGCTGGACTACAAGGACCTGATGGACGGCTACGAGAGCATATCGCGCGATTTTCCGCTGCCGCAGTATAGCGTGAGCATTGTGCACGGCAAAATGAAACCTGCCGAAAAGGATGCCGAAATGGCCCGCTTTGCGGCCGGAAAAACCAATATTATGGTGGCTACAACCGTTATAGAGGTGGGCGTTAACGTACCCAATGCCAGCGTTATGGTTATAGAAAGCGCCGAACGCTTTGGCCTCTCGCAATTGCACCAGCTGCGCGGGCGAGTGGGCCGTGGTGCCGACCAAAGCTACTGCATACTCATGACCGGGCACAAGCTGAGCAACGACAGCAAAACCCGCCTGGACACTATGTGCCGCACCAACGACGGCTTTGAGATTGCCGAGGTTGACCTGAAGCTGCGCGGCCCCGGCGACATTATGGGTACCCAGCAAAGCGGTGTGCTGAACCTGCAGATTGCCGACCTGGTGAAGGACCGCGACATACTGCAGCTGGCCCGCCACCACGCCATAAAGATTTTAAAGGATGATGCTGCCATGGCCAAACCCGAACATGCTGCCATGAGGAATGCCTACATTGAAATGACGAAGAAAAAGAATATCTGGAATTATATTAGTTAGGGTGTTTTTTATCTTAAGGTTATAGTATCAAGAACATATAATGTTACTACTCCCTTTAATAAATCGGAATACTCTTTTATTTCAAGAGGATAATACTTTTGAAGAATGGCTTTCTCATAAATAACAGGATGGTATAGGCACTTAATAACATCTGTAACCCATAGGTCTTTGTAGGTAAGACTATTGTTTAATAATTCTGAACTTGAACCTTTTTCTTTTATAGTGGCCACTACTCTATAACATTTATAACCTTGAATGGTCCGGGTTTCATTTTTAAATTCTTTGAGCGATACAACTTCATTTTCAGAGTATTGGTATGGCCTGTCTTTTAAATATATTGTTGTTGAATCTTTTTTGGCAAGCATTGATGTTGTAGCATTTTTCACATCAATTAATTTATAATCGCCTCTTATCTTCTCCTCAAAGGTTTGATAGGAAACAATTATGCCATCTTTAAAGTCAAAATGTTTTTGGTTTTTGGGACTTAAATGATCTTTTTCAATAACAGCCGCTATCTGGTTTAGTTGTACGGTATCAACAGTTGTACCTTCTTTTTCTGCGGTTTTGCCGGCATCACTCACTAAGGCTTTTACCGACTTGCTGTAGGTAGAGGCGTCTTCCATAATTGTTTGGTCAGAAAATACAATTTTTCCTTTAGTAGGTGTAAAAGGTTTATTTTGGGCGCTTGTTATTAAGCTTATAAGAAATATTGTTAGAATGTAAGGTTTCATAATAGGTGGATGTATATTTTGAGAACGGGTTTGTTTAAAACTAATTATAATATAAGTGCTTTTGTATAAGAGGGAGATTAATATTCAAACGGTATATAAAATTGATCTATCATTTTAATCTGATATTTATTTATATTATTAACTGTTTGTGGTAAAAGAGATTCTATTCTTTCCGTAATTGCTTCTGAATTTGGATCCTGGATATAAATTCTCGATAATTTTGGCATACTCTTTAGAATTTGTTTGTCAACTTTGCGGTTAAAGAAAGGAAACGAGTATCCAATTACAATCAAAATATCTGTATTCTTAACACAGTTTGCTACAGAGTTTATGAATTGATTAGAGTTTTCTTCCCAAGCAAAAGACAAAGTTGTAGGCATTTTGTTTTTTTTTGTACTATAATAATAATATGATGCAATCTCACGTAAAAGCTTATTCTTGTCGTCATTCAGATTATCCATAATATTAATGGGATTTAAATTATTCATTAATGTTGTAGTCCCATTTATTTTAAAAATGCCAAACTTATCAACCAAATTTCTATCCGGCACTTTAATGCCTTTCGCACAAACATTTAGCACTCTTTGATTATCTGATAGTCTCTTATTTTTTATAAAATTCGAAAAGGCTATTTCAAGTTGATAGTCATAATTCCATGATATAATTTTGAGATTTGATGGTAGCAATGTTAAATCATCCAAAATTGAAGCAAAAAAACTATCATAACGATTATCAAATTTTTCATTTTGAAGAAAGACAAAGAAGCATGATAATATAATCTTTAATCGATGAAGATTAATTACATCATTTTGAAGGTATAACTTTTTTGCAAAAGTATCAATACTTGAATGTTTAGAATTTTCCTCTATAAGCCAATTAATAGAATCTACAAATTCATTAAGAATATCTTTGATTAAGGGACCATCTTCTTCTACTGCATGATTATATGATGTTCTAAAAAAATCTTCATATCCTGAAACGTATGGTTGATTAGATAAAACATCCCGAAATTCATAAAGCCTATCGTTGATCTTGTTTACAATTGGTAAAGCATTAAAACTAGCACCAGCTCCTAATATATAAGTGATGTTCATATAATTTTAGATAAATTCCTGTAATCTCTCTAAAATTAATGGTATATTTAATTCTATACCTTTTTCAATAACCTTTGTTGACAACTTTCCAAGCCAATTCATAACTTGTTTAGGAATAGACTCTTTATTTTTATTTTGAATTATCGTTCTTATTTCAGCTATATCTTCATCCTCAACACCCATAGAACTTAGCTCTTTTACTAATTCTTCTATTTTATTTTCATTGTTAATGCTCTGTGAAACATTTTGACCAATACCAATATTAGAATTTGAATAATTACCATAGATATTATGATTAATTATAGTCTGTGCTTTATCAATGCTATTAATATCAGTTACAAAGTCATTCTCTAGATGAGGGAAAGCATCATTTAATTGAAGTAATATATCTAATAGCTTTTGCTTAGTAATACTAAGTATATGCCTAATCTCGCTGAACTGAATTCTTCTTTTAACAGCAGTAATTGAATCTCCGTCAGATGTCATTGATCTAAGCAATTGTACAAGTTGTTGCGGTAAAAATTCATACCCATATTGAGATTCGCCATCTTTTTCCAATCCACTTTCCATTGTTCCTACACTTTGTGTCACATTCATTTTGTAAAATGAGTTTTCAGTTAAATCTTTATCTACATTTGTCACGTCAAATGGAATTGTATATTTACCTCTAAATGGATCAATAACTTCTGCGAATACATCACAATTAATTACCCTGTATTTCGGCAGCTCTTTATTAATATAGCCTCCTAATTCCAGTTCAATCCATTCTTTAAAATTATCATTCTTAATTTTATATGCAATTAATTTAGCTCTAGTCAGAGCTTGAGTAAGTGTAATTTTGTCGAAAGTTAAATCTTGTATTAAATCTTTAATCATAATTTAATTTTATTAAATGCTAAGATAAAATAATATATTTATAAAATTAACAATTTGACCCCCGATTGAAGCGGCATCCCCGCAGCGCAGCGGAGGGATATAGCGCAAAGCGGGAACATGGCCTGCTGAAACAGCCTGTGCCTTTCGCTGCCAAAAAATTGTTAAGGTTTCCTACATTGTAACTATTATTTTTTGCCCGGCGATTTGTACCTTGCAGTAGTTTTAAAATTTGTAAAGCTATGGACACCAACTATCTTGAGAGCGCCCTGAAGCAATTTGAATACTACAAAATGCTGGGCGATAAAACCTTTGAGCAGCTTACCGATGAGCAGCTTTTTTGGCAATACAACGCCGAGAGCAACAGCATTGCCGTGATTGTAAAGCACCTGTGGGGCAACATGCTTTCGCGGTGGACAGACTTCCTCACTACCGATGGCGAGAAGGACTGGCGCAACCGCGATGCGGAGTTCGAGAACGATATAAATAACCGCGAGGAGCTCCTGCAAAAATGGAACGCCGGGTGGGACTGCCTATTCACGGCGCTGCGTCCGCTCACAGAGGCCGACTTGGGCAAAATAATATACATTCGCAACCAGGGGCACACGGTTATGGAGGCCATAAACCGGCAGCTGGCCCACTACCCGTACCACATTGGGCAGATTGTTTTCATAGGCAAGATGATGGCCGATACTGGCTGGAAGTCGCTGTCTATACCGCGGGGTAATTCGGCTACCTATAATGCTGAGAAGTTTGCCCAGGAGAAAGCACGCGGCCATTTTACCGATGAATTCCTGAAGTAGCGCCTTATGTGGCGGGGGTTCGGCGGGTTTAACATTGTTGCGGCCGAAACTTTAACTAAAATACTCTTGCCAATTAAAAGTTAACCACTTTCTTTGCCGCCGAATTAAACTTTTAAATTTCAGTTACTTATGAAGAAGATTACAATGTTGCTTGCGGTGCTGGTACTTGCCCTTCCTGGGTTTGCACAAAAGAAAAAAGTGGCAGTGGTTACTTTTTATGCCGACAGGCTTGTGAACCTTGACGATGTAGGCATGGGCGGCGCAGCTATTATTTCGGACCTGGCCAATGACCAGAGCTTTAACCTGCGCCCTCTTGTACAGCAGTACCACGACAAGTTTTTTAACGAGTATGCCAAGAAATTCCCTTTTGAGCTGATGCCTGAAAGCGAAGTTACCGGTAAAGCTGAATACCAGGCTTACCAACCTGACTATAAGCCCGGCACTAACAATGCCAGCTATGTAGCGTATGACGGTTACAAGGCTATAAACCATAACTGGGGCAAAGAGAACGAGAAGGCTATGGTGAAGATGTTCCCGGAGGCTGACGGTGTTATGTTTGTGTACATTGACTTTGCCATGCAAAAAGGCTTTGGCGTGGGCGGTACTGCCACTACCAAAATGCGCGTTACTACCAACATTGCCCTTTACAACAAAAAAGGCGAAAAAGTATTCTCTATTACCGAAGGTGAGAACTCTAAGAAAACCGGTGTTATGGTAGGCGGCGTGCCTGTAATGAAGCCCGAAAAAGTATTGCCTATGTGCGAAAGCGCGCTTAACGAACTTATGGGCGACCTTGAAAAAAGGCTTACTAAAATAATAGACAAAAGCGCTAAGAAATTGTAATTACCGCTACAGCATATAAAACGAAAGCCTGCACATTGTGCGGGCTTTTTTGTTTCATGTCCTTCCTGCTCTCTTGTAATATTCTGTCTTGGCATCGAGGTAGCGTATTATAGCTTTAAACAGCTTTATTACTGCATAGACTACAGGTATTGCAACACTAAGTAAAATCAGCAGCGGAAGCAGCGTAAGGAACGTTTCAAAAAACGTTGAGTCGACGGTAGTTGTAGTAGTATATTGTTCCATAAGGTGTGGGTTGGTTTTATGCAATATACAAATTATTTAGCAGCCGCCGGCTAAGCGCTTATTGCTACACGCCGCACCCGCTGTACGCTGTATCTGCTGCTCGTACCTCACAGCAGGATGCCGCTTCCATCGGGGCTATGGGTGGTAGGTGAAATTAATGGTACAATTGTTTAATAATAAAAATGTCTAATTCCTGTTTGGAAGAAAACCAAGTTCTTCAGGATACTTTCCAAGTGATTTAACTCTACTTTTTCCCATCTGAAAATTTTTGGGTGAGACATATGTATTGTCCATCTTCTCCCATTCTTTCCTAATACTTTCGATTTGTTGTTCAATTTCCCATTGGGTAAAATGTCTAAAAAAGTTAGGTTCAATTTTATGTCTCAATTTTTCATATGCTAATCCGGATTTCCTATGATTTTCTGATTTTTCTCCCGGTTTTAAAAATGTATGTAAACCAGTTAGTATTGCTAAGATTGTAGATGCTAAAGGAATAATGAAATCATGTCTACATACATAAGGGATTTTTTCAAAAACTTCAGGCTTAAGATGAGGAAATCTATATGAACAAGCTATTAAAGTAGAGATTATAAATGCAGATATGCCTATAATTTTTTCTCTTTTTGACCATTTCAATGACTCGTATGCATGAGCATATTCAAGCTGATGAATCTTTCTCATCCAATCCAATAATAAATTTCTTTGTTCTTGGGTCATCATGATAACTTTTTAGTAATTAACATTAATAATGGTTTTGGATCAATGTGCATCTTTCTATTTATTTCGGATTCGCGAACTGTATTTGGCCCCACTACGTAAGATGAATCAACCATCCCATGTTTAGCTGAAAACGAAAAAAATGTTGCAGATAATTCATCCTCAGTACCTGAACGGTGATAATCTCCTGCTTTTATTCGGTAGACGCCTCCATTAAAATATACTTCATGACTTATTTGTTGAGTATTAACGAATATGTTTTCTGTGGCTGCAGTTGAAGTATGTTGATTAACTTCGTTTAGAGTTTTATTATAATTTATTCTGAATTGAACATTATTAGTCGGTTCATCAGATTTTCTTACCATATATCTATCATTTATAACTTTCCCCGTAATTATCCAACTATGTGTATCAAAAGCATGTGTATGTATTGAAAACTTTTCGGAAATGTCGCTATTAATATATTTATGTAAAGATGTTTCCCAAATATGAAGCCGAAGGAAATCAAATTCTTTCAAATTAGCATCAAATTTATATAATGGAATGGATAAAAATCCTTGAGAACCAATTGATGAAATTGTATTATTGCTTGGAAGAAGTAAAATTGACTCACAAATAAATTTCCAAGCCTTATTAATGTCCAGAAATCCACTTTTATTCCTAGCTTCCTGAATCAATTGAACACCAATCATTCTATTAATCACAGATTTCAAATATATGTTCTTTACCTTGTTTAAGTAGTCTTCTAGTTTAATTATATCAAGATAATCTTCTAAAAACAGAGAATCAGGAAAATCATCGAGTTTTGGGAGGTTATCGCTACAACTCTTCTCGTAACAACAGTTGATTGAATCTAAATACGTTTTAAAATTCTGTTTATGTATCATTATAATTTTTTCTCAAAAATATCAAACCATAATTATATTTTCATGCGTAAAAATACCTGGTTTATGTAATCAGGTACAAATATTCAATACCTTCATCTTCCTCAAAATAACATACACCCCCCAGCCCCGATAGAGCCGGCATCCTGCCGCGCGCAGCATAGCGGCAGATACAGGCGATAGCGGGAACATGGTCTGCTGAAACAGCCCGAGCGTTTCGCTGCCAAAAAATTCTTCTTCTATGTAGAAAAAATTGCTTAAATTGCTAAGTAATAGTTAATTCAGCATTGCGTTATGGTTACGCAATTAATACAGGAGAAAAAATGATGTGGGCATTAGCAATAAAAAGCAAGCTTACGGCGGCGGTGCTGCTGTGTGCTGTTATGGGTGTTATGATGGTTACCAACTTTGGCACCCGCAATAATTCGGCAAAGATAAATACGGCCGTAGCCTCTATATATGAAGACAGGCTGGTGGTTGAGGGCTATATTTTTGAGTATGCGCAGGCGCTGCAGCAAATTGAGGAGGCTGCCGAGGGCACAGCTTCGCCGGCAGGCAGGCACGCGCTTATTGCCCAACAGGTAAACAATATGGAGCGCCTGAACGCGCTGTATGCCAAAACACGCCTTACTGATAGCGAGAGCGACAACTTTAACCGCTTTACCGTGCTTTGCGGCACTATTGCGAAACGTTCGGCTACGGGCGACTTACAGGGTGTGCGGTTGGCGGCACAGGAGGCCGACGGGATACTGGCTACCCTTTCGGCTATACAGATGAGCGAGGCGCGCACGCAGATGGACAGCGTGAAGCAGATGAGCAGTTTTGGCAATATACTCTCTCACCTGGAGCTGGTGGTGCTTATTGTAGTGGCGGTGCTGGTGCAGGTGCTGGTTTTCAGCAGCCGTACGCTGGCCAAAGCCAAAATGCCTGATAATGTACATTGGAATTAAGAGTGAGGTTCTGAGGACCTGAGATACAAAGGCGCTTCGACAGGCTCAGCGTGACTCACGGTTGCTAAGGGGCTTAGCAGCTTAGAAGCTAAAAACACACCCCTAACCCCTCTCAAGAGGGGAACTGCCGCAC
>JAEWKB010000181.1 GCA_023386255.1 Bacteroidota bacterium | reverse complement strand
CTCACTCGCGGATCGCTTTCATTCTCTCCACGAGAAAGCCTTTCCTTGATTTTTACGTGAAATACAGTAGGGCGGAAGAAGCTTCACTCATGCCTGAGCTTCCATTCCGAATGCAGCGCAGCGGAATTGAAGAATCTTTCAAATTATTCCTGGCAAAGCCGCAAGGAGATAAGCGTTATATTCCCTCACACAATATGAGTTATATTTTAGCCTCTACTATTTCAATAGCAGCCTTCACATTTAGCATACGCTCCATTTCAGTGTTGTCGATAGTGATGTCAAAAGCCTCTTCAATGTCGAGTATAATATCCACAAGGTTTGCTGAATTGATGTTCAGGTCGTTTATGAAGTCGGTATCCTCATTCATGTTATCGTACGCCTCCTGGTTATTGGTGTAAGGCTTTACTATCACTTTCAGTTTTTCTATAAGTTCTTCTTTGTTCATGGTGCTATTGTTGGTATTTTTTGAATATGATGCAGGCATTAACGTCGCCAAACCCAAAGCTGGCCTTGGCTAGTAAAGTTATGTCTTTTTCTATAAGTTTAGTAGGAATACGTGAAGGATCTGCCACCGCCGCTATTTCAGGGTGAAGGTCTTCGCAATTAATATTAGGGAAGATGAATCCCTCATGCAGCTGCAGTATCGATGCCACACACTCAATGCTTCCCGCGCCGCTAAGGCAGTGTCCCGTCATCGATTTTAGCGAGTTGATGTAGGGGAAGTCTGTCCCTCTTCTGCCCAGCGCCTCAGCCCAGTTCTGTATCTCAAGGCTGTCTTTGGTAGTAGCAGTCAGGTGGCCGTTGATGGCATCAATATCTTTGCCTTCCACGCCGGCTTGTTTAAGAGCTTCTGTTATACAGCGTTGTACAGCTATGCTGTTGGGGGCTGTCATGGTACCCTCTCCCCTTTGTCCGCCCGAATTCACGTTGCCGCCAAGCACATCAGCAAAAATGGTTGCGCCACGTTCAAGAGCGCTTTCTAAATCTTCCAATACCATAGCCCCGGCACCGCTTCCCGGCACAAACCCTGATGCTGAAGCGCTCATAGGCCGCGAACCCTGTTCGGGAGAGTCATTATGTTTAAATGTGCATACACGCATGGCATCAAACCCCGCCCAGATATAAGGGCCGCTGTCGCCTGTGCTGCCGGCAAGTATGCGCTTTGCCTGGCCCGACTTTATTCGGTCGTACGCCATGAGGATGCTTTCAGTACCTGTAACACAGGCGGATGAATTGGTTGTAACCTGGTTGCCTGCACCCAGCTTGCCGCCCAGATAGGCACTTATGCCGCTATTCATGGTTTGGGCTACTACGGTGCTGCCCAACCTGCGGGTTTGAAGGTCATCAATTTTATAAATGCTTTCGCGGAACTTATCAATACCTGATGTTCCCGACCCGAAGATGATACCGCTGTCCCAATCGGGTTCTTGTCCCTGAGTAATTTTCATACCGGAATCGGCCCAGGCATCCATACCTGCTATAACCCCATATAAAATTCCGGTGCTGTTGAAACCCCGAAGTTCAAGCTCTGAAAAATAGGTCAATTTTATATCGTCAGTTATTTCCGGTTTACCGGCTATTTGACATGAGAATTGAAGCTCCTCCAATTGCTTGTCGTGCTCTATACCCGAAATACCATTTTTTATGGCATGGGTAAACGCAGGCAGGCCCACCCCGTTTGGAGCGGCAACGCTAAGCCCTGTTATTACTACCCTCCTGCTCATGGTTTTGTTGCTATCACTCCTGCAATAGTGCCGCGGCACACTTCCTCGCCAACTTCGTTGATCATTACTGTTTTACATTTTAACTTCCCGAAGCGGAAATATATTTTTTCTGAAAACACAGTTACTTTTTCTCCCGGATAAACAGGTTTTAAAAATTCACAATCAGCTGATGTTAAAGCTATTGATGCATTGTTGCTTATCTCCTCTTTTAGCAGAAAAATTCCCAGGCACACCACTCCGATTTGACCCATTGTTTCAGTTAAAATTACCCCTGGCGTTACCGGATGATCCTTAAAATGGCCTCTGTAAAAATCGGCTCCCGCGTTAAACGTATACGTTCCCCGGGCACCATTTTCATCAACATGCAAAAGCTCATCCACAAACAAAAAAGGTTCAGAATAAGGCAGTAATGCTTTTATATCTTCTGTTCTCATAGTTATTGCAGGTGTTCGCCTCCGTTTACAGGTATTACAGTTCCGTTGATCCATGCGGCTTCGTCTTTGCAAAGCAGGTAAATCACATTAGCCCAAGAATCAGGGTTCAATAGCCTGTATTTTCGAACTCTCTTACCATTGCAGCAGAACCCTTTGCGCCGTAAAACCGGGACCGAAGCTAAGCATTACGCCTTTCTCACCCGGCTGAGGGCTGTTATTCATTATCCGTTCTAAAACATAAAGCACCGTAGCGCTGGACATGTTGCCGTACAGCCTCAGTACCTCCTTTGTATCGTCTATATTCTTTCCTAAACAGGAGAATAGATCTTCTACAGTATTTACAATTTTCTTACCTCCGGGATGGAAGATCAGGTGGTCAATATCATCTATCATCAAATTGCTCCGCTCCAAAAACGGATGTATAATATCCTCAAAATGAGAGGATATAGTATCAGGCACTTCAATATCCAGAACCATCTTCAATCCGCCATTCGTCAATTTAAAGCCCATCATATGTTCAGCATCATAGAAATGATACATCTGCTCATCCAGTATTTCAGGGCCTTTATCTTCTTCATATGATGAAAGCAGACAGCATGCGGCGCCATCGCCAAAAATGGCAGCACTCACAATATTAGGCATTGAAAAATCATCAAGTTGGAAGGTGGCCGTCGGCGCTTCCACAGCAATAACCGCAGCCCTTTTGCCCGGATTAGCCTTTAGGAAGTTGTGTGCATAAATAATACCCGAAATACCAGCTACACAACCCATTTCGGTTACCGGAAGGCGGACAATGTCCTGCTTCAGCTTCATACGGTTGATAAGGTACGCATCAAGCGAAGGGATCATGATACCTGTACAGCTCTCCGTGATGATATAATCGAGGCTTTTCGGCTCCCAATTTGCTGTCTTAAGAGCCTTATCAAGTACCTGCTCCCCAAGCTCTATCACCTCGCGGGTGTAGATATCATTTTTCTCCTCAAAAGATGTCGCGGTAAAAACCTCTACCGGATCCATTATGGCATAACGCCTGTCAACAGCAGCACCTTCAAAAATCTTCTTTACCTTCTTTATAAAGCGTTCTTCCTGTCCCTCAAGCCATACATCAAGCAGCGGAATAATATCTTCCGTGGCTCGTGAATATTTAGGCAGTTGTTTCGTGGCGGTTACTATTCTTACACTCATATCTTCGAAATTATCCACTGGTAGCGGAACGCCCATTTCCAGCGGATACTACAGTTTTTAATATTTAATTTATCTGCAAACTGCCTTAATTCATTCTTTTTAAAACCGCGCAGGATAGATGTAAGCCCGTCTTCCCGCGCCATGCGGTTCAGACTGAAAACCCGTCCAATCAGACCGAACAACCTATAGGCGAGGCTGCTGCGCTCAAGGTCGTTTATAACAACGCCTGTTTTTGCACTTTCATTAAAGATAGAAATTATTTTCAGAATCTCTTCATCCTTAAAATGGTGCAGCGTTAGCGTACACAGCACAATGTCATACTCCATCGCAGCAAATTCATCAGTAAAAATGTCAAGACAGCGATATACTATGTTAGAATACTCTTCCGATAGTTTCTGCGCATAATTTACTGTAAACTGGTTTGCATCAATCCCTATCAGGTTCAGCTTTAGCTTTCGTTCACTTCCATAGCGGGCAAGCATCCGCAACATGTCTCCGTTACCGCAGCCCACATCTACAATGCTTATAGGCATGCTTTTATCGGCCTTTGCCAACAACTGCTTCACGCCGTCAAGAGTAAGCCTGTTGCCACCCAGCAGCCTGTTTATACCCGCAATATTATCAAGCGCGCGGCGCAGTTCTTCACCTTCCAGCGAAAAATCATCCATAATCTCTTCTTCCTGAGTGCGGTACGTTGTATCAATCTTCATCAGGAAGCTATTTTTATTGGTTTGCCATGCGTTTGTTTAATTATTTTAGGCAGCAGTACCGGGAAAGTAGATATCAGCCCCATAACCGGCTTTGTGAGCAGCCTGCTTTGCAGTATTCTGCCCAACATCCTGCCCATGCGGAGCCTTTTACTAAAGTTCCGTCCCCACTCCTGCCTGTATCTTTGCTCCATTTCGGCCCTGCTGATTTTCCCTTCCAGATATTCAAGCACTTTTTCTGCCGCTATCTTAGCGCTGTGTATGGCCATAGCCATGCCGTTACCGCACAGCGGATGTATAAGCCCCGCAGTATCGCCCGTCATAAGTATATGATTTTCGACAGGCAGCCTTTTTTCAAACGAAATTTGACTGATGGTCAATGGCTTCTCAAAAACCATGGTGCTGTTTTCTAAAATAGTCTTCACATGCATGTTCCTGCCCAGCACTTTCTGTTGGTACTCTTCTATATTCCTGTACCTTTTAAATGTTTGGTAATCTGCTAAATAACAAATATTTATGATATCATCTTCAACCTTAGATACACCGCAATACCCTCCGCTAAAATTATGCAGCGCCACAACATCATCAGGAAAAACTCCTCTGTAATGCGCCTTTACAGCCAGCCAGGGCGATTTCTTTTGGAAGAACTTCCTCCCCAGTGCCTGGTCAAGATTAGAACGTTTGCCATAAGCCCCAATTACCACACAGGCTTTATAATCAATATCAGAAGCTGTAACAGTAAATTCATCATCCTTAAATTTTACATCCGTAGCATTAGCCTCAATTACTTTACAACCGGCTTGCAGTGCATAATTGTACAGAAGATTATCAAGGGCATAACGGCTTACCCCAAAACCACCCAACGGTAAGTTTGCTTTCCTGATAGCGCTGCCGGAGGAGAACTCAAACCGGCTGATAGATACAGGCTTTAGCTTTACCACATCAACACCCAGCCATTGCAGGTAAGGCAGTATCTCGTTAGAAATGTACTCGCCGCAAACCTTGTGCTTAGGGTAGGATGATTTTTCTATAATGGTTACCAATGTACCTGTTCTGGCTAAATGTATGCCGCAGGCCAGTCCGGCCAGGCCACCGCCTATTATAAGCACATCAGGATTTTGTTCCATAGATAACGAATATAGAAAATTACTTACAACATAAATGTTATAGTTTACACAAAAAAGAAGCGGCTCCAAAGGGAGCCGCTCTATATTATGATGTTCAGGATTAAACCCTCCCCTCTTTAATCTCGTCTACAATTTCAGGATTCAGCAGCGTGCTGGTATCGCCAAAGTTTGAGAAGTCACCTTCTGCTATTTTACGAAGTATCCTCCGCATTATCTTTCCGGAACGTGTTTTAGGCAGGCCTGATACGAACTGTATCTTATCTAGTTTGGCAATCGGGCCAATGTGGCTTGATATGTGCTCGTTAATTTCACGTTTAAGGTTCTCCCTGTCGCGGCCTTCGCCTGATTCTTTAAGCGTTATAAATCCGTATAAGGCATTGCCTTTTACATCGTGCGGGAAGCCAACAATAGCTGATTCGGCAACTGCAGGATGCTCGTTTATAGCATCCTCAATAGGCGCTGTGCCAAGGTTATGGCCCGATACTATAACAACATCATCTACACGCCCTGTTATCCTGTAGTAGCCAACTTCGTCCCGTAAAGCACCGTCGCCTGTAAAATACTTACCGGGGAAAGTAGAAAAATAGGTTTCCTTAAACCTCTGGTGGTCGCCCCAAATAGTACGTGCCATTCCCGGCCACGGGAACTTAATACAGAGGCTGCCTACTACCTGGTTACCTTCAATTTCATTGCGCAGCTCATCCATAAGCACCGGCTGTATGCCCGGCAGCGGTAATGTGGCATAGGTAGGTTTTGTTGGTGTTACAAAAGGTATGGGCGATATCATAATACCACCGGTCTCGGTTTGCCACCAGGTATCTACAATTGGTGATTTCTTTTTACCGACATGGTCGTTATACCAGTGCCATGCTTCTTCGATAATAGGCTCACCAACCGATCCTATTACTTTTAGCGATGAAAGGTCGTGCTTATCTACCCACTCCCAGTTTTCCTTGGCAAGTGAGCGAATGGCAGTAGGGGCTGTATAAAACTGCGTTACCTTATGCTTATCTATAACCTGCCAGAAACGGTCGGGCTCCGGGTATGAAGGCACGCCTTCAAATAGTACAGTAGTAGCGCCATTCAGCAACGGGCCATATACAATATACGAATGTCCTGTAATCCAGCCAATATCGGCAGTACACCAGTAAATATCATTTTCTTCGTAAGCAAATATGTTTTTAAAAGTATAAGCGGTGTGCACCATGTAACCGGCGGTGGTGTGCAGCATGCCCTTTGGCTTACCTGTTGATCCTGAAGTATAAAGTATAAACAGCGGGTCTTCTGCATCCATAATTTCGGCAACGTTGTTAGGTACAGCATCATCAAGAAGCGGCTGCAGCCACTGGTCACGGCCTTCCTTCATATTTATCTGCGTGTTGGTACGCTTCACAACTAACACACTCTCTACGCCGGGACATTTTTCAAGCGCTTCATCTACAATGCCTTTAAGGTCAATAGTTTTATTGCCACGGAAACCTCCGTCAGAAGTTATTACCATTTTACAGCCTGAATCATTAACCCTTGAGGCTACCGCCGATGATGAAAACCCTGCAAATATTACCGAATGCACTGCTCCTATCCTGGCACAAGCCAGTACAGCTACGGCAAGTTCGGGTATCATGGGCAGGTAAATACAAATCCTGTCAGCTTTTTTAATACCCTGGTCTCTCAACTCATTAGCCATTTTAG
>JAEWKB010000160.1 GCA_023386255.1 Bacteroidota bacterium | reverse complement strand
GCCTCAAACTCGTTAGCCCAGCGGATAAATTCGGCAATATCAGCCCTTGAGTCGCCTGATGCAAAGCCCCTTTGCCCAGCTATGAAAGCAATATCGGCTATAGACTCAAACAGCTTGTTTTCCTCGATGGTGTAGCGCAGATCATTCATAAAAAACAGTATTAAGTTATTGATTGTGTTACCCTTGGCAAGGTTGTAAAAATTTAGGCATGGCTAACTTTTTTGCTGCACAACTTATCAACTATTTTATACACCTAATCCCGCAGGTATTTACTTACAAACCTCAGAGCAAAGCAGTTGCGGAAATTTAAAGGATATTTATTTAAACGTAAAATCAAATCACAATTTCGCAAAAAAGTGTTACAAACACCAGTTAAAGTAGTAAAATTGATATTTTGAAAACGTTATATTTGCATTGCATAAACACACACTATGAGCACTGTCCTTATCATTGGCGCCTGCGGGCAAATTGGCACCGAGCTAACCAAAAAGCTTCGAGAGGTTTACGGAAAAGATAAAGTTATTGCCTCTGACGTCCGCAAAGGTACGCCTGAATTTGTTGCTTCGGGTCCGTTTGAAGTTGTCAATGCCCTGGACTTTAACCAGATAGAAACAGTTATAGAGAAGTATAACGTTGATGAAGTGTACCTTATGGCGGCTTTGCTTTCGGCTACAGCCGAGAAGAACCCCGCCTTTGCCTGGGACCTGAACATGAACTCGCTTTTCCACGTGCTGAACCTTGCCAAAGCCGGAAAGATAAAGAAGATATTCTGGCCCAGCAGCATAGCTGTTTTCGGCCCTACTACACCCAAGCAAAATACCCCTCAATATACTGTTATGGAGCCATCTACAGTTTATGGAATCTCAAAACAGTCAGGCGAGCGCTGGTGCGAATACTACCATAACATCTACGGCGTAGACGTGCGCAGCATACGTTACCCCGGCCTTATAAGCTGGTCTACCCCTCCGGGCGGCGGCACTACCGATTATGCTGTTGATATTTACCATAAAGCCCTGAGCGACAATAAATACACCTGCTTTTTAAGTGAGGATACGCGCCTGCCCATGATGTACATGAATGATGCGATACGTGCCACTGTTGAAATTATGCAGGCACCTGCCGAAAACATAAAGATACGTTCATCATACAATCTTTCGGCGATGGATTTTACGCCTAAGGAAATTACTGAAGCCATACAAAAACACATTCCGGATTTTACCATTGATTATGCTCCGGATTTCCGCCAAAAAATTGCCGACAGCTGGCCGCAGAGCATTGACGACAGCAGCGCAAGGCAGGACTGGGGCTGGAAGCATAACTTTGACCTTGATGCCATGACTGCTGATATGCTGGAACATTTGAGGGAATTGCAGGAGTAGTTCTTCACCTTAAATAATCAGAGTAGGCCTTCGACAAGCTCAGGCTGACTAGAAATAAAAAACCCTGCTGATGAGCAGGGTTTCTTACTTAATCTATTACCATTTCCGGTATATCGCCTTCTATGATTAGGTTGCCTTCAGTGGCATTTTTGATATCTTCTACAGTTACGCCCGGAGCGCGTTCTAACAGCTTAAAGCCTTCAGGAACAATTTCAAGCACAGCCAGCTCGGTCACTACTTTCTTTACGCAGCCTACGCCTGTAAGCGGCAGCGAGCAGCGCTTTAAAAGCTTGGACTCCCCTGCTTTGTTTACGTGCATCATAGCCACAATAATGTTTTCGGCCGATGCCACAAGATCCATTGCGCCGCCCATGCCTTTCACCATTTTTCCGGGAATTTTCCAATTGGCGATGTCGCCGTTCTCGGCCACTTCCATAGCACCCAGGATAGTAAGGTCAACGTGCTGGCCGCGTATCATACCAAAACTGGTTGCCGAATCAAAAAATGAGGCGCCCGGCATAGTAGTTATGGTTTGTTTCCCGGCGTTAATAACATCGGCATCTTCCTCACCTTCAAAAGGGAAAGGGCCCATGCCTAATACTCCATTCTCACTCTGGAACTCAACCGAAATGTCCTCACGCACGTAATTGGCCACCAGAGTAGGTATACCAATGCCCAGGTTAACAAAATAACCGTCCTTAACTTCTTTTGCTATCCTTTTCGCTATATCTTCTTTTCCTAATGCCATGATTAACTGCGTTTACGGGTTGTACGTTGCTCAATTCGTTTCTCATACTTCTCCCCTTTGAATATTCTTTTCACGAAAATACCCGGAATGTGTATCTGGTTCGGGTCAAGCTCGCCTGCAGGCACAAGCTCTTCCACTTCGGCAATAGTTATTTTTGCCGCACCGGCCATGCAGGAGTTAAAGTTGCGGGCGGTACCTTTAAATATCAGGTTTCCGGCTTCATCGCCTTTCCATGCTTTTACAATAGCGAAATCGGCTTTATAGGCTTCTTCCAGTATGTGCATCTTCCCGTTGAACTCGCGTGCTTCTTTGCCTTCAGCCACTTCGGTACCGTAGCCTGCCGGAGTATAGAATGCAGGTATACCGGCCTGTGCTGCACGGCATTTCTCCGCCAGGGTACCCTGAGGGGTAAGCTCCACCTCAAGTTCGCCACTAAGCATCTGGCGCTCAAACTCGGCATTCTCGCCCACGTAAGATGATATCATTTTCTTTATCTGTTTCTTTTGAAGCAGAAGCCCAAGCCCGAAATCATCCACCCCCGCATTGTTAGAAATGCAGGTAAGATTGGTTGTTCCCTTCTTCACCAATTCTGCAATACTATTTTCCGGAATGCCACACAGGCCAAAGCCACCCAGCATAATCGTCATGCCGTCCTGGATGTCATGCAGCGCTTCCTCAACGTTTTGTACTTTTTTATTAATCATACAATATATTTTAGTTTCTGTGCATAAATATATAAAAAAACGCCTTCAAAAGAAGGCGTTCCTTATTAAAAATCAAAGTCGTCGGTACTTAAAGTTGTGCTGTCAACCGCGGTTGTATCTTTTACAACAGGCCTGGCCCAGCAATCAACCTTAATTGAAAGATTAGCAGGCCGCTCAAACGGTTTTTCAGAAACCTTAAAGACCATATCATCATCCGAATAGCACTTTTTCATGTAAAGCCCCCAGATAGGCAGCGCCATAATAGCACCCTGCCCGTAGGTAAGGCTTTTAAAGTGTGCTGAGCGGTCTTCATTTCCTACCCAAACACCTGTAGCAAGGTTAGGAACCATACCTACAAACCAACCGTCAGACTGGTTTTGTGTAGTACCTGTTTTACCTGCTATAGGATTAATGATAGCGTACGGATATCCCGTCATACGGTCATAACCGGCACCGCCTCCGCCTCCGCCCCACTTAAGGCGCGCGCCTGAGCCGCTTTCGGTAACGCCTTCAAGCAGTTTTATTACTGCATAGGCTATGTCTTTGCTTAGCACTTCATGTGTTTCAGAGGTTTGCTGGTACAGCAATACGCCGTTTTTGTCTTCTATTTTAGAAATAACAGTTGGCTTAACATACATTCCCTGGTTGGCAAATGTACTGTAGGCCGCCACCATGTCGCTTACCGTAATCTCTACAGCGCCTAGCGCTATGGCAGGTTGCTCGGGAATTTCAGAGTTAACGCCTAAATTTTTAGTTAGGTCAACTACGGGTTTAGGGCCAATCCTGTCTATAAGCTTAGCCGAAACCGTATTAATTGAAAGTGCAAGCGCCTTTTTATAGGTAACCTGGCCACGGAACTGACCATCGGAATTTTGCGGATGCCAGTCTTTATCTATACCATATTTTCCTTTGGGCATGCTGAAGGGCGAATCGATAACCGAATCGCACGGAGATATTTTCAATTGCTCAATAGCAGCAGCATAAACAAACGGCTTGAAAGTGGAACCTACCTGCCTTGCTCCCTGTGCCACATGGTCGTACTGGAAATGTTTATAATTTATACCTCCCACCCATGCTTTAACGTGGCCTGTTTGAGGCTCCATAGACATTAAACCTGTTTGCAGGAAGTGCTTATAGTACCTTATAGAATCCATCGGGGTCATTATCGTGTCTTTTTCACCCTTCCAGGTAAATACTGTCATTTCCGTTTTAACACCAAAAGATTTTATAATATCATCCTCGTCAAAACCTTTTTCTTCCATGATCCTCCAACGCTCAGAGTTCTTCATGGACCGGTCTAATATTTTTTTAGTCTCTGCTTCCGAAATATTGATAAAAGGTGCGTTCTTGTTCTTTTTCTGCTGGATGAAAAACTCCTCCTGCAGGTTGGCAAGGTGCTCATCTACCGCTTCTTCGGCATACTTTTGCATGCGGGAATCGATAGTAGTGTATATTTTAAGTCCGTCACGGTAAATGTCATACTCCCCGCTGCCGTCTTTCTTAGGGTTGTCTTTTACCCATTTCTTCATGAAATCACGCAAGTATTCACGGAAATAAGTAGCTATGCCTTCCTTATGGCTTTCCGGACTGAAGTTTATCCTCACCGGTTCCTTTGCCAACCGTTCCTTTTCAGCCTCTTCCAGCTTGCCGTTCTTTACCATCTGGCCCAGTACCGTATTCCTCCTGTCAAAAACAATCTGTTTTCTTGATGCCTTATTAGGGTTGTACAGCGACGGGTTCTTCAGCATCCCCACAAGTACAGCAGCCTCTTCTACCTTAAGGTCTTTTGGTTCTTTGCCAAAGTATATTTTTGCAGCCGAGCGAATACCCACCGCATTGTTCACAAAATCAACCGTATTAAGGTACATTGCTATGATTTCCTGCTTGGTGTACTGCCTTTCCAGGCGTGTAGCAATAATCCATTCCTTGGCTTTCTGGACTATCCTGAAAAGGAAAAACCTTGAACCCTCGCCGTGGAAAAGGTTCTTGGCCAGCTGCTGTGTTATGGTACTGGCACCCCCGCTGCTACCCAGTGTTACTGCCGCCCTTAATGTACCTTTGGCATCTATGCCCGAGTGGTCGTAAAAACGTTCATCTTCGGTAGATATAAGCGCATCAACCAGGTGTTTCGGCAGGTCTTCATACTTTACAGGCGTACGGTTTTCAAGGTAGAACTTACCTATGGTTTCGCCGTCAGATGATATAATCTCTGTAGCTACATTACTATCGGGATTCTCAAGCTGGTCAAACGAAGGCATTTTACCAAAAACACCCCACGATGCCAGCAGGAAGAACAGGATGAGAGCTAAAAACCCGATCCCGAAGATCTTCCAGAACTTTTTTACGTAATATGAACTGTCTTTAACCTGTGTGCTGTTATTCTTTTTTGCCATAGTTATTTTGTTGACTCAATCCTTAAACCTACATCTGTAACCCCTTCAAGCACCTGTACGCCGGGCACCTTACCGGTTTGCCTCATGGCATGCATAATATTGAACCTGTACTTGCCCGGTTTAGGGAAATGCACATTCTCCTTGTACCACAGCTTGCTTTCCTTTACATCGGTAAAACCTTCGCCCATCAGGCTGCCGTCAGGATTGGCCATCTGGTACTCCAGCGTGTCCACCTTGGTAAGCTTTGTACCCGGCTGCTGCATCTCTACAATAAGGAATAAATTACTATACGGATAGCTATTGTTGTTCCTTATGTTTACAAAGATGTTGTAGCGCGACACCGTATCCTTCTGGTCTATTTCAAAGGAAACAATACTGTCTTTGTTCCACTTGCCGTCCAGGTTCTTGTACTCGTCAAAAACCCTTTTTTTATCGCACGATACAAAAAGGAGCATTGAAGCGGCCAACAGTAAGATGCTATTTTTTCGGAGCATTTTTGTCGTTTGAGTGTTTACGTCTTTTATTGTTCTTGTTGTTGTTCTTCTTTTTCTTAGGTGTGTCAAAGCGTGTAAGGCTGTCCTGGCCCATAGCGTTCTGGAAGGTTTTTTCAACCTCCGGTGCCGGTGCTTCCACCGCATAATCCTCAAGGGCTGCAATACGCTGCTTTTGCTTGTTAAGCGCCACAATCTCCTTCACCTGCTCAGCATTTATTACATGCCAGTGGGCTGTATCGTTAGCATAAGCAAACCACATCAGGCCTTTAAATATATCCACCTTTTGGCAGTAGGCGTCGCCTTTTTCGGTATATACCTTAGTGTCCATATCCGGCATGCCTTTAAGCGCATCCAGATAAGTGTCCAATTCATAGTTAAGGCAGCATTTCAGCTTTCCGCACTGCCCTGCAAGCTTTTGCGGGTTTAGCGACAGCTGCTGGTAGCGCGCTGCAGAGGTATTAACGCTGCGGAAATCTGTAAGCCAGGTAGAGCAGCAAAGCTCACGCCCGCAGGAGCCTATGCCCCCCAAACGTGACGCTTCCTGTCGGAAACCTACCTGCTTCATTTCGATACGGGTGCTGAACTCACGTGCGAAATCCTTGATAAGCTGGCGAAAATCTACACGGTCATTAGCCGTGTAATAGAAAGTGGCCTTTGACCCGTCTCCCTGGAACTCAATATCTGATATTTTCATTTCCAGCTTAAGCCTGATAGCAATTTCACGGGCTATCACCTTCATTGGCTCTTCCTTGTCGCGTGCCGCACTCCATATGTCGATATCCTTTTGCGATGCCTTGCGGTATATCTTAGGGATCTCGGCATTATCCCTCACCCCTTTTTTCTTCATCTGCACCTTTACCAGTTCGCCGGTAAGGGTTACAATGCCAATATCATGGCCCGGTGAAGCTTCGGTAGCTACAATGTCGCCAATGCTCAGGGTAAGTTTTTCAGTATTTCGGTAGAACTCTTTGCGTCCGTTCTTAAAGCGCACCTCTACACAATCAAAAGGCGCTTCGCCGCCGGGAAGGCTCATATTGCTTAGCCAGTCAAAAACTGTTAATTTATTACAACTGTCCGTCCCACACGTGCCATTATTTTTACATCCTCTTGGGGTTCCGTCCTTAGACCCCGTAGAACAGTTTGTACATGCCATAGTTTAGTATATATAGATCGCGGTATGCCCGCTATGGTTCTTAAAACGTTTTTGTGGGTAAAGATAGTATTTTTTTGTGTTAAACAATAAAGCCTCTTCCAGGCGACTTCCCCTCCTGTGGAGGGGTGGCTGAAAGCCGCGGTGGGTCCTGAACAATGTTTACAGATCACCTCACCCCCGGCCTCTCTCCGAAGGAGAAGGGAGAACCACCCCACCCTACGGGCACCCCTCCACAGGAGGGGAATACAGCGCATAAAAAAAACCTGCACTTGTGTACAGGTTTAATTTATAAGTTTTTAAATATTATTCTAAAACTTTAAAAAGCTTGTCGGACAGGCGAATCCTGAAAGGCAGGTTAAGCGTTATCCTGTCGCCCGGCCTGGCTGTTGTGCTTTCCTGTCCGTTTACGCGCATCTGCTCAACTACAAGCTGCTGCTGGCCGGTGCTTGGGCCGTTTATTATTATCCTGTCGCCCACTTTAAGCTCGCCGTTTCCTATGCTGAACTGCCCCACACCCGCTTTCGGGTAGTAGTGTTCGCCTTTGCCTATCAATACTTTCTTTATCTTGTTGCGTGTACCTTTTACTCTCGGCACTACAGCAATAGGCTCATCTAATATTGCGTCTCCTGATTTTTTGAAGGTCAGCTTTTACGATTTCCCTTTTTTGAAGATCATGTTGCCCTTCATGATGCCGCGGCGCAGTGCTTTTTGTTCTTCCTCAGGCAGCTGGATGATGTCTAAACATTCTGCCGAGCAGGTGTTGTGCATGGCATCCTTGCACTCATCACACTGTATGAACAGCAGGTGGCACGCCTCATTAGCACAGTTGGTGTGATTGTCGCACGGTTTGCCGCACTGGTGGCATTGTGCTATGATATCATCGGTAATACGTTCGCCAAGTCGGCCGTCGAACACAAAGTTTTTGCCTATGAATTTGCTCTCCAGCCCCTCAGCTTTTACCTGGCGGGTATATTCAATAATACCACCCTCAAGCTGGTACACATTTTTAAAGCCTTTGTGCTTAAAGAAAGCCGAAGCTTTTTCACAGCGGATGCCGCCGGTGCAGTACATCAGCAGGTTCTTGTCTTCCTTGTGCGGGTCCAGCATGTCCTCAATAACAGGCAGCGACTCACGGAAGGTATCCACATCGGGTGTTATGGCGCCTTTAAAATGGCCCACTTCGCTCTCGTAGTGGTTACGGAAGTCGACCACAATAGTGTTAGGGTCTTCCAGCATCTGGTTGAAATCCTTTGCTCCCAAATGTATCCCTTTGTTGGTTACGTCAAAAGTAGCATCGTCAAGGCCATCGGCTACTATCTTGTTGCGGACCTTTATGGTAAGCTTCAGGAACGAGTGGTCGTCATGCTCTACCGCTATGTTAAGGCGGATGTCTTTAAGGAAAGGTATGGTATCAAGATGATCCTTAAAGGTATAGAAGTTATCAGCCGGCAGCGAAAGCTGGGCGTTAATACCCTCTGTAGCTACGTATATGCGCCCTAAAACCTCCAGTGGGTTCCAGGCCAGGAAAAGGCTGTCGCGAAATTGTTTTGGATCGTTAATGTGTGCGTAGGCATAGAAAGACAGCGTAAGGCGCTGTTTGCCGCTCTGGTCTATCAGTTCGGCTCTTTCTTCTGCGCTTAAAGTGTTGAACAGTTGCATGCTATACAATTTTAAGTGAGAATTTCAGTATGTATCGGCTCCTGTTGGCGGAACCGGATGCAAAGGTAGGAAAAAGAGGTTTGTTACAAAATATTTTCTTCTTTGTAAAATGAAATTATTGTATCTACAAGTCTTGCGTCGACTCTTCCTGGCTCTTTAATAACCTTTCTGTTTATTTTAATATTATAAATAGAAATAAAATTAATTTGTTCAGAAGCTTCTTTAACTAATTTATCAAAATAGCCAGTGAATTGTTCATTATCAGTATTTATAAACGTATAATGGCCTGTGTCGCAGTTAATAGCTCTAAACTTCCCTTTAATTGTAAATTGATCTTCAGTTTCAACATTTAAATTCTCTATATTGTATAAATATTTATTAGCTGATGTATAATTAACCACCTGTTTTTTTAAATTATCACTGATGGGACTATACCAATTCAATTCTACATCTAGCTGTAGCTCATATATATTTTTTAAAAATTCCTTGTAAGAGTTGATTGTGAAATCACTATGTCTTAAATATTCATTTTCAAGAAGCTTGACTTCAGAACTGTTTTCTAACAATTTAAATATTTTATTAGTAATCTCTTCACCTGGACTCACTTCTTGAAACATATCAAATTGTGTGGCTTTAGGTCTTAATAATACACTGTAAGAAGCTGCAATATTGCCATAAACTTCAGTTGATATAAATGGATTAAGTTCTTGCTTCTTAGAGGCAGTCATTTGGATAGCCCCACGATTAGACCCTTCAAAATAATCAAGAGCTACATCTTTATAAAATTTATCGAATCTCAAAAGCGTTCGACCTAAAATTTCAGTATTTACTGTGCCATAGCCTACTCCATATCCATGATTTAAATGTAAGTTTAGTGTCTCTGTTTTTTTTGAAGATGCAATATCTTTTATTTGATCTGCATGTGGTATATTAGGTGATACTTCATTATTAAGTTTAAAATATCCTTTGATTAATTCAACATCAGGAACATCTTTCTCACTTAGAAAAAAACTTGTAGAAGAAGCATACTGCTTTGGTAATTTATTTACTGACAAAACTTTTCTCTCTACAATTTTATTATTTTCTACATCGTGAAAATATGCAAGGCCGTCAACAGCTTCTTTTATAAAATCATAATGTGAAATATATCCACTTAAAAAATTTTTAAGCAAATATTTTTCTGTAAGGAAGAAGAAATATCTGTCTACTGCTCCGTCATCCGAGCAATCTACCCACTCTTTAATTATTGGATTTCCAAATTCATCTGCAAAAACTAAAGTACTAGGAAATTCAGCAAATAAGAGCACCCCTACAAACTGCAAGTTATTTAAGAAGTCATTGTTATATGGAGCTCCAATTATTTGAATCATTTTACAACTTTTTCTATTATTTGAAATTTATCACTAAAAACTACATCCTCATATTCAAAATGATTAAAATGAGTATCATTATCAGCAGGCTCCGAGACACCATCTTTTTTGTCAATTATACCAACAGCAATATGAGTACCCAACTTTTTAAATAAAAATTCTTTGTCAGTAGTTAGGTGCAGAAGTCTCGCTTTAGCATTTACATGTTGCTCATAAAAAGACAGTGCAAATCCTTTACAGGTGATTCTTGATCTAAATTTATCTAGAATGTAAACTGGAGTAAAGTTTCGATAATCTTTTACATCTTCAAAAACCCATCGATATGCTTCTCTTTGCTCTTCCTTAAACAAGGACAAATCACATTTAAACGTTGAAAGTTCGACACTATATTTCAACTTCATAAGTAGCTCTATTTCAATAAAATTTTACAACTTTAAAACAATTTTTAGACATACCAAAAAATAAATAGAAATAACTACTTTTAACTTTAGAAGTTTTTTCTAAAGATATTAGAAAATAATCATATATTTGAACAAAATTAATTGCAACAACATGAGCGCAGATAAAGAAGCAAAATTAAAAGCGTTACAGCTTACACTTGATAAACTAGACAAAGCCTACGGTAAAGGTACCGTAATGAAAATGGGCGACCAGGCCGTTGAGGAGGTTGAGGCCATACCTTCGGGCTCGCTTGGAGTTGACCTTGCCCTTGGCGTGAACGGCTACCCGCGCGGTAGGATAATAGAGATATACGGGCCGGAATCATCGGGTAAAACCACGCTAACCCTTCATGCCATTGCCGAAGCGCAAAAGGCAGGCGGTATTGCCGCTTTTATTGACGCAGAGCACGCGTTTGACCGCAGCTATGCCGAAAAACTGAACGTTGATATCGAGAACCTTATCATATCTCAGCCCGATAACGGAGAGCAGGCGCTGGAAATTGCCGAAAACCTAATACGTTCGGGCGCTATTGATATTGTGGTAATTGACTCGGTTGCCGCGCTTACGCCAAAAAGCGAGATAGAAGGCGAAATGGGTGACTCAAAAATGGGATTACATGCCCGCCTTATGAGTCAGGCACTAAGAAAATTAACTGCTACCATAAGCAAGACCAACTGTACGGTGTTCTTCATCAACCAGCTTCGTGAGAAGATTGGCGTTATGTTCGGTAACCCTGAAACGACTACAGGTGGTAATGCGCTGAAGTTCTATGCTTCGGTGAGGCTTGATATACGTAAATCATCGCAAATAAAAGACGGGGATAACGTGATAGGTAACCGCACTAAGGTGAAGATCGTGAAGAACAAAGTGGCGCCACCTTTTAAAACTGCCGAGTTCGACATTATGTATGGCGAGGGCGTTTCTAAAACAGGTGAGATACTGGACCTTGCCGTGGAATTTGAGATCATTAAAAAGTCGGGCTCATGGTTCAGCTACAGCGATACCAAGCTTGGCCAGGGGCGTGATGCGGTGAAGGCATTGATAAAAGATAACCCTGAACTGGCCGATGAGCTGGAACAAAAAATAAAAGAAGCCATTAAAGAAAATATGGCCTAATGTTAAAACCCGATTTATGTCGGGTTTTTTTGTGCTTACTACGCAACCTTTTGCACTAAATTGCATCTGTAAAATAAGAAAAACTAAAATCATTTAAATAGTACCATGAAAAAGCTGTTGTTGTTATTTGTAACCTTACTATTGATTGCGTCCTGCGTGCCGGATGACAGTGAAAACATTAAGTTTCACGTGGAGTTTGTTCCTGTAGAGAGTGTTGTGGTGCCGCCAACGGTTACACCGGGCCAGACCTACCAAATAGTTGTAAACTTTAAGCTCCCTACAGACTGCCACTACTTTGACGGATTTTTATATGAGCCTGAGGGCAATGTGAGGACCGTAGCCGTACAAACCATTGTTATTGAAGACTCTAACTGCGCACCTGCGACGGATGGCACGCCGACTGAGCAAAAATCTTTCAATTTTTTGTGCAGCCCGTCATATAGCTTTGACAATTATGTGTTTAAGTTTTACCAGGGTGTAGATGAGGCCGGAAACGATGTGTTTCTTGAGGTGCCTGTAGCGGTTGAACCAAACTAACAAAATGTTACCTATTGAGCCTGGACCAAATCATACGCGATTGCCAAAAGGAAGATATAAGGGCGCAGGAGCAGCTTTACAGGCTATTGTCTTCAAAGCTGTTCTCTGTGTGCCTTAAATACTCGCGCAACTATGAGGATGCACAGGACAACCTGCAGGATGGTTTTTTGCTTATCTTTAAAAAAATAAGCCAATACCAGTTCAAGGGCTCGTTTGAAGGCTGGGCCAAGAGGGTAATGATAAACAATGTGCTCCAGAGGTACCGCACCGAGGGCATTTTTGAGATTGTAAGCGAGAACATGCCTGAAGAGGCAGATGTGGAGATAGAAGCGGAAGACATTAGCATGGACTTCCTGGTATCTATAATACAGGAACTGCCCGACAGGTACAGGATGGTTTTTAACCTGTATGTTATAGACGGGTATTCGCACAAAGAAATTGCAGAAATGCTAAACATAACCGACGGGACATCAAAATCGAACCTTGCAAGGGCAAGGATGATATTAAAAGAAAAGATTGAAGCGCAGCAAGGCAAATTTATACCTTCAGCAAATGAGTGAAAAAAAGAACATAGACAGGCTATTCCAGGAAAAGTTCAAGGACTTTGAAGTAGCCCCGCCTGAACAGCTTTGGCAGAATATTGAGGCCGAACTGCAAAAGGACAAAAAAGAAAGGAGAGTGATACCGCTGTGGTTCAGGCTATCGGGTATTGCTGCCGCCCTGGTAATAGGGCTTATGGTTGCCATACCTTTTTTTAAGGGTATTGACAGTGGATATACCCCTGTAGTACTGGACAACACAGGCAGGCAGGAACCGGAACAGGAACCGGTAAAGAACCTGTCTCCGGTAGATAAACCAATTAAGCCTAACCAGACTGTAACCGATATGGGCGATGAAGCGGTAGTGACGAACGAAACCGGTACCGTAATTGCTTCGGATGAAGGAATTGGCGGAAGCCCTATTACAGGAAAGGCCGGCGCAACAGCTTCGGGTAAGGGTACGGGTAAATCAGGAACATCAGTATCCGGAAACAATAACACCGCAGTTGCTTATGAAAAACAGGCGGGAAACACTACCCGAAAAGGCAACAGGCCGAACAGGGTGCAGGGATATACTCCGGCAGCCAGCGGGGCTGAAACTGCTGTGGCGCACCATAATGACAATAATAACGCAGGCAGGAACACCCAGCGCAGTAACACATCAAACCGCAAGGGTATAGCAGAAGATAACAACGCGAACAACCTGATTAATAATAACAGCAACAGGCAACAGGAAGCAATAGCAGGCAACAACAGGGAGAACAACAACAGGCAAAACCAAACCAACGCCACACAAAATAACGGCAGTAATAATGCCGGAAATATTACTGCCCTGCCTCAGGAAAATACTACTGTTGCCAACACTAACGCCAATGAAGAGAATACTGCCGGTACCGTGATTGATAAAGCTGCCGCAGAAACAGCTATAGCTGAGGCTGCTGTTGATACGGTGAAGCCGCAGAACGAACTGGAGAAGTTGCTACAGGACAAGCTTAACGGCGAGAAGGATAAAGACGAAAAAGCCGTTGCCGATGCTGAAAAGAACAAGTGGAACATAAAGCCACAACTGGCACCGGTGTTTTATAATTCGATGTCGGAAGGATCGCCTATTGACCCGCAATTTGCGGGTAACAGCAAAGATTATGAAAATGACCTTAGCTACGGTGTAGCTGTTAATTATGCCCTGAACAACAGGATATCAATCCGCACAGGTGTAAACACTGTAAATCTTAATTACACAACAAACGATATTCAGTTTTATGCGGCCATGAACCAGCAAACGCCTAATGTTGCCGCAAGAGGTTCTATAGCTAATATTGTGGTGCAAAACGAGGGTAACAATCCGGGCAGTAGCTTTGCCGACCAGCTGCCTACGAAGACCTTTAACGGTTCGCTTGTGCAGCGGACGGGCTATATTGAAGTCCCGCTGGAGATGTCCTACAAGTTAATAGATTCTCGTTTTGGCGTAGATATTATTGGTGGTGTAAGTACACTTTTCCTAAATGAGAACAGTGTGAGCGTGCGCTCATCGCAGGGGTTGGTGTCAGATATGGGTAAAGCGCAAAATCTTAACGACATTCATTTCCGCACAAATATTGGAGTGGGCTTTAAGTACAGGTTCTGGAAAGCATTTGAAGCGAATTTTGAACCGATGTTCAAGTACCAGGTTAATACCTTCAGCAGCAATGCGGGTAACTTTAAGCCTTACTTCATCGGGCTTTATTCCGGTATAAGTTTTAGTTTCTAAGCTATCATGTAGTTTAGCTTTTTTAGGTGGGTGAAAGCGTTCTTTTTTTAAGGACGCTTTTTATTTTTTGTACTTCAGCAGCTGGTGGTATATTACCTGCCTCACTTTGTATTTCAGGTCTTGCTTATTCTCCAGCGTAAGCCCGGTAGTTTCTATGAAATGATGAACTTTGGCACGCATAAGGCCGGGGCTTCCGCTAAAGAACCTGAACGAAAATCGCTTTTTATTGTCAGGAAACGTCATGGGCACTATGGGTATCTGGTGCTCTATTGCCAGCCGGAAAGCACCGTCTTTAAAATCATCAAGCAGGATTGACTCATCTTCGGGCACACCGCCTTCCGGAAAGATACAAA
>JAEWKB010000057.1 GCA_023386255.1 Bacteroidota bacterium | reverse complement strand
GCATTATAGACAGGAAAGAGGGCAGCCACTTTGTAGCCAGGACAGAGTTTGACAGTCCTGATGTAGATAATGAAGTGCTTATTGATGCATCACAAGTGTACCTGAAGACGGGTGAATTTGTAAATATTAAGATAACTGATGCCACAGAGTTTGACCTTTATGGCGTTCCCACAGGCATTGAAGTGCTGCAGGCATAATTTTTGAAAAGGCTAAGGGACATTCTTAGCCTTTTTTGTTTAAGTTTGAATAACAAATACTTTTAATATGAAATTAAAGTTTTCCTTCCTACTGATATTTGCTGCTTTTATGTTATCATCATCTGCCTTTGCCCAAATGGACAGAAGCATGGCAAGGGGCCAGTACAAAAGGCCTAAGCCAAAAAAAGAGAAAATTGATTTTATTGAAGAGACTGCAAAATACCTGCAAAAGGAGCTTAAGCTTGATGATTTTCAGGCAGCAGCTGGACGCGAGGTTATAGAAGCTGAAAAAGAGAACCTGATAGCGTTAAGCCAAAATCCGGATATGAGTGAAAACGAGCGCGAGGACAAAGGCCGTGAGATATCAGACAGGATCGACGGAAAAATACTCAAGCTGCTTTCGCCGGAACAGCAGGAGAAGTATAAGGAAATGCAGAAGAAAAAGAAAAAATCTTAAAGCACCAACAGCCCTGAATCCCGCAGTGTATTTACAGACTTGCTGTACCAGAACAGCTCAAAGTCTTCAAGGCCTGCATCTTCATAATTTTGCTTAACCTGCTGAATGGTAAGAGGCTTATTTGATACAGCCACCCTTTCAAGTATATCTGCAAGCCACTCCCCCTGCTCCTTACCTACCTGTATTGAAAAACTATCTTTTTTATTATGGAATGCAAGTTCAGCCATTTCAAAAGTTCGGCCTTTCTTGTTTTTGATAAAGTAAGTAACTGTTGGCTTGTTACCCAGCCATACAATTTTAGCAGTAGGTTTAATGTTGAAGCTGGCTTCATCCTGAAGTGCATTATAAATAAAATCAGGATCAACTTTAGTGCGCGGCACTTTAAATTCAAACCAATCCTGCAGCTCGTAGTCAAAGCAAATGCCGTGCATGTAGTTGAACAGCGACTTCTTCAATCCAAAGCTGAACTTATCATGGTTGGCGCCTGTTTTATCGCTGAACATAATGTCATTGTTGGCAAAGCTTCCTACAATATCACTATCCTTCACCACGCTGAATTTTTCCGGCTCTAAACCAACAGGACTGTGCGCCGTCATAGCAAACTGGTGCCAGAAGCCGCTTTGCAGTATGCCTGCCTCAAACATCTGGCGTACCATTTCAAGTGAATCAATAGTTTCCTGGGCTGTTTGTGTAGGGAAGCCGTACATAAGGTAAGCGTGAACCATAATACCTGCCTCGGTAAAGTTGCGGGTAACGCGTGCCACCTGCGCTACCGTTACGCCTTTTTGTATTAGTTCCAATAACCTGTCGGACGCTACCTCCAACCCGCCCGATACCGCTATACAGCCTGAGGCCTTCAGCAGCAGGCAAAGGTCCTGCGTGAAGCTTTTTTCAAAGCGGATGTTGGTCCACCAGGTTACAGCAAGGTTGCGACGCAGTATTTCCAGTGCCACCTCGCGCATAAGGGCGGGCGGTGCGGCCTCATCTACAAAGTGGAAGCCGTTCTGACCTGTTTGTGCTATGAGTTCCTCCATTCTATCCACCAGCAGCTTTGCAGCTACAGGTTCATAAACACGTATATAATCTAAAGAAATATCGCAGAAAGTGCACTTGCCCCAGTAGCAGCCATGCGCCATGGTGAGTTTGTTCCAGCGGCCGTCGCTCCACATGCGGTGCATGGGGTTAACAATTTCTATTACCGAGATGTATTGGTCAAGCAGAAGGTCAGAATAATCAGGGGTGCCTACTTCCGACTGCTTATAATCTTTACAACCCGAATTATCTATGTAAGCTACTTCGCCATCAACCAAAGCAAATGTACGCTTCAGCTGGCTTAGTTCCCGCTTTCCTTCTATATGTTCTATTAGGCATTCCACCGGCGCCTCACCATCATCAAGCGTAATAAAGTCAAAGAACTCCATTACCCGCACATCGCTTAAAGAGCGTAATTCTGTATTGGGGAAGCCGCCGCCCATGGCTGTTTTTATCGGTGGAAAATGCTGCTTTATAAACTGCGCGCATCTAAAAGCCGAATACAAATTCCCGGGAAATGGTACCGAAAAGCACACCAGCTGCGGGTTGATATCCAACATCTTTTCATGCAGGAGGCCGAGGGTAATCCTGTCGATGTAGGTGAGCGGCTGTTGCAGCGTATCGTACAGCTCATCAAACGAGTTGGCAGAGCGCCCAAGCCTTTCGGCATAGCGGCTGAAGCCAAAGTGCGGGTCGATGTACTCCACGATCAGGTCGCTTATATCCTCCAGGTACAGCGTAGCCAGGTGCTTGGCTTTGTCCTGCGTGCCCATGGTGCCAAACGCCCAGTCCAGCTCCTCCAGCTGTGCAAAGCGAGAGGCTTCGGGCAGGAAATCTTCCTGGCATATAAGGTGCGCCAGTGTGGGGTTCTTGCCTTGCAGGAACAGCATCACAGAATCGATGGTTTTCAGGTAATCAGCCTTTAGAGCAATTATGCGTTTGGCGTTTGGTGTTAAGTCGGCCTCACCTAATTTGTGATTTGCGGTTTGAGATTGAGCATTTTCTATAAAAGAAAACATATCCGTTAGCCCTTGTTTTGAGAACAGCTTCAAGATAACTTCAATACCCAGGTCGGCCTGCGTGGCGGCGATGCCTTTGGTATTGAGGAAACCTTTCAGGTAGGCCGTGGCCGGATACGGCGTATTGAGCTGAGTGAAAGGCGGTGTTATTAAAAGGGCTTTGCTATTCAAGGGAATGGATTAAAAGTGCAAAGTTATAATAATTTAAACTAAACTATAAATTATATATATTTGTTAAAATGCAGAATATATGAAGTATATAAAACCCAAAAACTGGACAGACATTAACAATCAACAAGGATTGTTGTTTTTTGCTCAAACATTGTCCGAAGCACTTTTTCATTATACACTAGATACATATAAACCTCAAGCTTTAAATGTAAGATTATTGTGTATCGAAGCATTAAATACTATAGATGATATTAAAGCAGGATTAATAAAAAAGCCAAATATTATTTCAATTATTGATGAACTTATTTGCAGCTTAAATTCCGATACTGTTTCAAAAGAATTGTTGGGAGATCAACTTGAAGAAATTATAGCAACTATTAATAAACATCGATCAAATCTACATCAACTTAAGGAAGTTATACTATTACTTTATCATTACTTCGACAACAAAAAGTATCTATTAAAAATTCAGGAATATCTGTCTGACCTAGTTATTATCGGAAGAGAAAAAGGTAAAATATATAAAGCAACCCGGTTATATCTTACTGAACTTATAAATTATGGATATTCAACAGGAGCAGTTTATCATATAACACATGGCTATTTTTTTGATCCCAAAAAAAATGTTACAACAAATAGTCCAAATGAATTTTTAGAAATTCTAAATTTTAGCAAAAAAAAGTATAAAGTTATTTTCAGGGCAAGTAAGCATTTCAACGAATTTAAAACTTTAGAAGATATATTTAAATTTAAGATTTCTACAAAGTTGTCATCGAAAGACTTTGAGGGGGAGAATAAAAGGTATATTGACGATATTCAAAATGATGAGGTCTATATTATTTTTGATCAAGTTGAAGCTTTTGATGATAACACAGCCCGGCTAGTTACTGAAACTCCGTTATTGAAAATAGGAAATTTATTTTCTTTTTATCATCATAAAGAAGTGCCATACATTCATGAATTTGCACTTGTAACAAATAAGTCCGACAATTATTCCACTCTTCGTGAGATGCCTATAAAGTCGATTATCAAAAAATCTGATATAAAACCTAATATTGCTGCTCAAAAAGTTCAAAACTTACTTAAATTAGAATTACCTACTAATACTATTAAGCGTATAGGTAAAGCAATAGATTTACATAGTACCTCTCTCACTTCAGAACAGATTGAAAATAAGCTACTAAGCCTTTGGACAGCTATTGAAATGTTAATACCAAAAGATGAAGATAGTGGTATAGATCGTATTGTACAAATTGCAAATGCCATAGTCCCTTTTCAAACTTATAAATATTTAAATAAAATAATTATTCAAGCACAGTTGGACTTTATGTATTATGATCGCATTAAATATTCTCGCATACTTAAGAAAATTGATTTCGAGGATAATGGGAATAATATCATTGCTCTTGCTTCATTGTTAATGACAGCAGAAAATGAAGCTTCAAGAAAAAAAGTTCTAGAATCACTTAACGAGAATCCTTTATTAAAATGGAGACTCAATGATTTACACAATAATTTTTCATCTGGTAAAAATGTATTGAAATTCATTGAAGATCATAAACAGAAAGTCGAATGGCAAATTCGCAGAATATATAGAGTTCGTAATTTAATTGTTCATTCAGGCAAAATGCCATCATATACAAATCTATTAGTTGAAAACCTGCATAATTATTTTGATGATTTTTTAAACTATTTGATAGATCACTCAATTACTGAAAAAAGACTGAAAACAATGGATGAAGCTATATTGAACTGCAAGATCGAATGCAATATCTTAGAAAAAAAATTAAAGGATATTGGTGATAACACAATTTCAAAGAGTTCTGTGAAAAACATAATATAAATATTTATTTGTTCCCTAACTTTGCTCTCCTAATTACAACACAATGCCATCAGACTGTATCAGATACCAGAGTTCAGGATATTTTACCCCACTAATTGTTGATTACCTAAACCAAAAAGATACGCTGAAGCCGCTGTACAACCGCTTCCCTACCCTGCCCAACTTTAAGGCGCAGATTGAGGAAAAGCACCGCCGCTACAACCATGCCTACCGCAGCATACTGGCCGAAACGCTGGAAAAACAATATGCCGGCATCAGTGCTTCGGCGCTGACAAAACAAAACATTGCCGCCCTTTGGGATGATGCCACCTATACCGTAACCACCGGCCACCAGCTGAACCTTTTTACCGGCCCGCTGTATTTTTTATACAAGATAGTCTCGGCCATCAACCTGGCCAAGCAGCTGGAGGCGGAATACCCCGGCCATAACTTTGTACCGGTGTATTGGATGGCTACAGAAGACCATGATTTTGAAGAAATCAACTACTTTAACTTCCGCAATAAAAAGATAAAATGGCCGCGTGAAAGCGCAGGCCCTGTAGGACGGTTGTCAACCGAAGAGCTGGATGCCGTGCTGGATGTTTTCAGCAAAGAGCTAGGCCCCGGCAACAATGCCCAGTGGCTGAAAAACTTATTCGAAAATGCTTACCTGAAGCACAACAACCTGGCTGATGCTACCCGCTACCTGGCCAACGAACTATTTGGCGAACATGGCCTGGTAATAATCGATGCAGATGCGCCTGAGCTTAAAAGGCTTTTTGCCCCGCATGTAAAGGAAGAGCTACTGCACCAGGTATCGCACCACAAAGTTGCCGAAACAGCCGAACTGCTGAAGGATTATAACATACAGGTAAACCCGCGGGAGATAAACCTTTTTTATATTGAAGATAACCTGCGTGAGCGCATCTTATTCCAGGATGGCGCGTACCACATAAACAACACTGAGCTGAAATTTAGCGAAAACGATATACTGCAACTCCTGGAAAACCACCCGGAGCGGTTTAGTCCTAATGTCATTATGCGTCCGCTTTACCAGGAAGTGATACTACCTAACGTGTGCTACATAGGCGGTGGCGGCGAATTGGCGTACTGGCTGGAGCTGAAGTCGTTCTTTGATGCGTCGCACGTGCCGTTTCCTATGCTGCTGCTGCGCAACTCAGTACTGCTGTCCTCTCAAAAACAGGCAGACAAACTGGACAAACTGGGGCTTACTTGGGCGGATATGTTCAGCAGCCAGTACGAGCTACTAAATAAGAAAGTACAGTTGTTCTCGGAATTTCAGCTTGACTTTACCGAGCAGAAGCAGCACCTGCAAAACCAGTTTGCAAAACTTAATGAAATAGCAACTAAAACCGATACCTCGTTTACAGGCGCTGTAAAGGCCCAGGAGCTAAAGCAGCTACGCGGGCTTGAAAACCTGGAGAAACGCCTGCTAAAGGCCGAAAAGCGCAAGCATGCCGCCGAACTTGAGCGCATAACCGAACTGCAGAATGAATTATTTCCGGGACAGAGCCTGCAGGAGCGGAAGGCGAACTTTGCTGAGTTTTACCTTGAGCATGACGGAAAGCTGCTTGACGAACTGTTTAAGAGCCTGAAACCGCTGGAGCATGAATTTAATGTAGTGATATTGTAATTTGTGGTAATTGATTGCAGGATTATTAAAATTATTAAATTAAAATCCACTACTTTTGCGCAAAATTTAAAAATACTATGGCAACAAACAGGACATTTACAATGATTAAGCCGGATGCTGTTGAGAACGGGCACATCGGTGGAATTTTATCAATGATAACTGAAGCAGGTTTTAGGATCGTGGCTTTAAAACTTACACAACTTACCAAAGCTGATGCTGAGGCGTTTTACGCTGTGCACAACGCTAGGCCTTTCTTTGGCGAGCTTGTTGAGTTTATGACACGTGGCCCAATCGTGGCTGCTATCCTTGAAAAGGAAAACGCTGTTGAAGAATTCCGTACGCTTATTGGCGCTACCAACCCTGCTGATGCTGCCGAAGGTACTATCCGTAAAAAATATGCTACATCTGTAGGTGAGAACGCTGTTCACGGTTCTGACAGTGATGAGAACGCTGCTATTGAAAGCGCTTTCCACTTTGCAGGAAGGGAGCAGTTCTAATCTCAGAACGATATATATAGAAAATGCCGCTCAATGAGCGGCATTTTTATTTGAATATAGTAGCTATCTATCGTAGTACAACATCTTTTACCACTTCGCGCTTCAGTTCCTCATTGATCATTTTCACAATCTTTTCCTTTCCGTAGCTTAACTCCTCACGCAGCACTGCCGATGTAAGCTCTACATATAGCGTTGTACCTTTTAGCATAATCTCACGGGTATAGTTATTCACACCATTGCCCATAAGATTTTTCCATGCCTCGCGGACGTCAATTTTATCCATGCCCGGCTGGAGCTTATTCGCCTGGATTATCTGCTTAAGAACATCCTCTATCGGGGTTGGTTCGGTGCTGCGCTTTGCCATCTTATTTAACAGTAAAAGGTACAGGTTTCTTGTAGTGGTATTCCATGCCGTGTGCGTTTTTTAGCACCAGTTCCTTATTGTTAAGTTCTACTATCTCTTCCTTCCATTTCGCATAATCAGTAGTGTACTCCAGGTAAATTTTGCCGTCTGTGATACTTACGCTGATCTTCTCATAGTTATCACCTGTAAGATACGTTCCGTCAACCTGCGGCATTACCTTTTTGCGGAAGCCTTCTTTACCTTTCAGTTCAAAAAAATCAATGGTAGGATTTATTTTGTATTCTTTTTCACTACCATCAGGCATTACTGCTGTTTCTATTTCCCAGTAACCATTAATTTTGGTGATTTCGCCTTCGCTTACACCACTGCAAGCCAGCAAAATGAAGGACAAACATATAAGGTATATCTTTTTCATGATTATTCGGTTATAGTGCAAATTTAAGATTTAAACCCTTACCAGGCTAAAAAGTTAATAAGCCGTTAAACTATTTAATACTTTTACAGTCATAGCTCTAAAGAACCCAACCATGAAAAGACTTACATTTTTAATGTTGCCGCTTTTGGTACTGGCCTGTTCCTCAGAAAGTACTGATCCGCCCACAGGCAACCCTGTTGAAGAAGCCATGTACTTTCCTGATAATAATACCACTGTTTGGGAAACAAAATCATTAACTGCACTCAACTGGAACCAAAGCCAGGTGCAGCCACTGCTGGACTACCTGGAGCTGAAGCATACCAAGTCATTCATGATACTCGTAAATGGACGCATTGTTATGGAAAATTATTTTAACGGCCATACCTCCGCTACCCCGTGGTACTGGGCCAGTGCAGGAAAAACGCTTACTGCTTCCGTTACCGGAATTGCACAGCAGGAAGGTTTGCTGAATATTGATAATAAAGTTTCTGATTATCTTGGCACCGGATGGACCAGCGCACCTTTGGCGAAAGAGAATCTTATTACTAACCGTCACCTGCTTACAATGACATCCGGCCTTAATGATGCTTTAGGTGATGATGTGTCGCCTGCTAACCTTCAATATGTGGCTGACGCCGGTACACGATGGGCTTATCATAATGTATATGTAAAACTGCAGGACGTAGTGGCGCAGGCAAGCGGACAAAGCTGGAGCAGCTATTTTAACTCAAAATTGCGCGACAGGATAGGGATGACAGGGACATGGCTGGAAAGCGGTGAAGACCTTAGCGTATATTGGAGCACCACCCGCAGCATGGCCCGCTTTGGGCTCCTGGCGCTTAACAGAGGAAAGTGGAAACAGGAACAGATTGTAAATGAGGATTACTTCAACCAGGCAGTTACTACATCGCAAAATATAAATAAGGCGTATGGCTACCTTTGGTGGCTAAACGGCAAAGAAAGTTACCACCTGCCACAGACACAGCTGCAGTTTAACGGTAGCTTAATACCTACCGCACCGGCTGATATGTATATGGCACTTGGGAAGAACGACCAAAAAATTTATGTAATACCCTCACGTAAAATGGTGGTGATCCGTATGGGCGAATCTGCTGACGGTACCAACTTTGCACTATCAGACTTTGACCAGGTGCTTTGGGAAAAAATTACCGCAGTAATTCAATAAAAAATCCGGATGTTTATCCGGATCTTTTTTATTAATTGATTGTATACCTGAGGTTAATACCCATCCTGTTTAAGGTATTGGTTACATTATAGGCATTTCTTAAAAGGCCTCTGTTAGTATCAAACCTAAAGTCAACACCGAATTTGTTATTGAAGACATAGCCAATCCCAAAATTTCCATAAAACCCGCCATTGAGATTGAAATCTCCCTGATCCGTCTCGTTAATAGTAGTTCCCTTAATATTCCTCGTTACATCTAAGCTCCCGGTTGGTATGGCCATTGCTGCTGCGACATCGATATAAAACTTATGTTTTGTACCTAATAACAGGTTATAACGAGGCCCCATATAAACGTTTATAATGCTAGCGTCAAGATCATATGTTGATGTAGTTGTAATTAATGTAGGCCACGGCCCAACGTTTACGCTTGTAACTTTATGATTTACTTTTTCATATTCTGCACGGGCAAAAAAAGTAAATTTTTCGGAAGCCAATGTTAAAGCTGCTTCAATACCTCCGCCATAGGACATTTCAGATGAAGTATTTGTTTCGATTCCGGAATCAGAAATTGAAAATGAAGTAGAATAAAGCCCCGCAAAAACAATATAATTAACCTTTGCCTTACGCCCTGCTTTATTACCAAACGTACTTGATGAAGAACCTGCACATATTGTATCGCTGTATTGCAGAAGAAAGGGCTGACGCGTTATATCTTATACCTGTAAAGCTATTTACATTTTGCTCACCGCAAACCAGTGTGGTGTAAAGCTGCTGCTTATACTGGTTATTCTCTGCTAATCCCATGGCGCCAGTTGAATATTTTTTGTATATCAGTTGGTTGATAGCAACATCTTTGGATTTTACACTATAAAAGTATTTTGTTCCCATGTCGCCGGTATGTGAGTAAAGGGAGGCATCTCCTTCTACCAAAACATTCAGGAATAATGTTTGAGTTGTAAATGTAACGTCTTTATTCTCGCCTGGCCTATTGCTTGCAAGATTCGTATTATCAACTTTAACTGTATGTTTTTCATATTTAAACTGATCTTCAATTCCAAATTCGGTAAGTCCATCTAAAGGGAGTAGCGCATATGCCTCCTCGGCAGTTTTTTTAAACTGAAGTGATTCAGGATTTGAAAAATCACCATTTTTAAAAAAGCCTCTCACTGTTTCGCCTTTAGTTGTAATGTAATAGCCGTTAAAGTCCTGTGCATTGCCAAGAGCAGAAAGCAGCAGGGTAAAAAATAATGCAATAATCTTCATGTATTTGTTTGGGTTAAATTTAATTAAATGTGTAACGAAGGTTGATACCAATCCTCTTCAGTTTACCTGTATAACCGGTATTAGTACTGCTAAATATTTCCCGGTCAGTTTCATATCTTAAAACCACCCCGAATTTATTGTTATACACATACCCGATTCCAAAGTTACCGCACACAGCAGTATCAAGGTCATACTCCTTCCGTGATTCGTTAGTTACCACCGTTCCCTCAGTATTTACCCACGATTCGTTCATTTCACCAAAAGGTACTGAGAAACCAAAGGAGGCGTCGGCAAATATTCGGCTGGAGCTATTAACTTTTATATACATCCTTGGCCCTACAAAAAGGTTTATAAAAGTAGAATTGATGTCAATATAATGGGTTCTGTAGCCTATAGGCTCCGGAAAATCTTTTTGTATGGTTGTTGAAAAGTTTTCGAATTCCAGCCTGGAGAAAACTTCAAGATAATTATTAGGAAAGCAATAGGCTGCTTCAACTCCCAGTCCTGCCGATAATGAATTATCATCATTATAGGGAGCGCTCATATTCTCTAAACTGAAATTATTGTTAAAAAGCCCGGCAAACAAGGTAAAGTACATTCTGTTGGTCCTTGCACTGCTGTTTTCATATACAACCTGGGTGGCACCGCTACATGTGTTATAACGTGTAAAAACATCGGTAAGATCACGTTCATTGTACTGGAGGCGGTCGAAATTCACCATATTTTCAGGGCATGCCACATCCTGCTTCAATTGCTCCCTAAAGGCATTATTTTCGGGTTTTCTTGCCTCACTGCCTCGTGAAGGAGTGTGTAACAACATAACAGGCTGTGCGTATTTATTAGTTACTGTGTAGTAATACACAGTATACCTTTCACTTCTGTGTGAGTATAACGTTGCCTGCCCTTCAACCAGCGTATTTAAAAATATGGTACGATTGTCTATGCTAAATTTCCTGAATTTAAATTCATCAGCTATACCATATTCAGTTAAATTATCTGTGGCAAGGGGGATAAAATCAGCTTCATCAACTTTTCTGAATTCAAGAGTGTTCGGGTTGTAAAAGTCTGATGTTTTGAAGAACCCTTCGGTCCTCTGCCCATCAGCATTTATGTAATAGCCCGGTTGATCCTGAGCCAGAGCCTGCAGTGTAAAGAACATCGCAGCAAGTAAAGTAAAGATTCTCATACCTATTTTTTATTTAAAGAACGAATCTACAAATTCATATTTATTAAATACCTGAAGGTCTTCAATACCCTCGCCCACACCAATGTATTTTACGGGAATCTGGAACTGGTCTGAAATCCCTATAACAACGCCACCCTTGGCCGTACCATCAAGTTTAGTGACCGCCAGTGAAGTAACCTCTGTAGCCGCTGTAAATTGTTTAGCCTGCTCAAACGCGTTTTGCCCGGTAGAGCCGTCCAGCACCAGCAAAACATCATGTGGCGCATCATCAACCACTTTTTGCATTACACGTTTTACTTTGGTAAGTTCGTTCATAAGATTAACTTTGTTATGGAGGCGCCCCGCAGTATCAATTATAACAACATCTGCATTTTGGCTCACGGCACTTTGTAGCGTGTCAAATGCTACCGATGCAGGGTCGCTGCCCATTTGTTGGCGTACTATCGGCACCCCAACCCTGTCAGCCCATACCTGCAGCTGGTCTATAGCCGCTGCACGGAAAGTGTCGGCAGCTCCAAGCACTACGCTGTGGCCGGCCTTTTTAAACTGGTACGCCAGCTTCCCTATAGTTGTTGTTTTTCCTACACCATTTACCCCTACAACCATTATAACATATGGTTTTTTATTGGCCGGCACTACAAATTCTGTAGCTTCACCGGAGTAGGATTCAGATAACAAACCCGCAATCTCATCACGAAGAATCTGGTTAAGTTCATCTGTACCCAGGTACTTATCGCGCGATACCCGTTCTTCAATACGCTCTATGATCTTAAGAGTGGTGTTAACACCAACATCTGATGAAACCAGTATCTCCTCCAGGTTGTCAAGCACTTCATCATCAACCTTAGATTTACCGGCAATGGCTTTTGATAACTTAGAGAAAAAAGAGGTTTTTGATTTTTCGAGCCCTTTATCGAGTGTCTCCTTTTTTTCAGAAGAAAATATCTTTTTAAAGAAGTTCATAATAATATGTGTCTGTGTGTGTATTTCAGTGCGTAAATATAGAAAATAAAAAAGCTACTTCCTTTAACTGAAAGTAGCTTTTCTATATATGGTATAGGATATTATTTCTTCTTAAGAAATGCATCCACTTCTTCAGGAGCCATAACGCTTTCAACAAAAGTATAAGCACCTGTTTTTGGAGACTTAACCATTTTGATTGCCTTTGTTAACCTCTTTGAAGCTGTTTGTAACGATGCTACGGTTTTCTTTGCCATGACTAATAAATTATTTAATTTCTTTATGAACAGTCACTCGCTTCAAAATCGGATTAAACTTTTTAATCTCTAATCTGTCAGGAGTATTCTTTTTGTTTTTAGTAGTGATATACCTTGAAGTTCCCGGCACACCTGAGTTTTTATGCTCAGTGCACTCTAAAATTACCTGGATTCTGTTACCTTTCTTTGCCATCTTGCTGTATATTTATCCGGTTCAGGATTATTTTATAAACCCGTTTGCTTTAGCTTCTTTCAAAACTGCAGCAATACCGTTTTTGTTAATCGTTTTGATAGTAGAAGCGGCTACCCTAAGAGTGATCCACCTGTCTTCTTCAGGAAGATAGAAACGCTTCTTCACTAAGTTTACACTAAATTTTCTTTTAGTCTTGTTCATCGCGTGGGAAACATTATTTCCTACCATCGCTTTCTTACCTGTAAGGGCACAAACTCTTGACATTATTTCTCGCTTTTATATCGTTATTCAAAATCAGGGTGCAAAGAAAGTAAAAATAAATGTATTACACAAATACAACGAGTTAGTTTTTTAAAATTTCTTTATAAATCGTTTCCAGCCCTTTCATCACTGCCCGTTCTATAACTTTTTCGCGCGGCTGCCCCAGGTCGTACTTATCGCTCCACACGCCGTTAGGTGTCGCAAAACCTATGTAAACCGTACCTACTTCAGCATTGGAATCGCCTTTTTCAGGCCCGGCATTACCCGTAGTTGCTATGGCATAATCTGCCCCAAACATAGCTTTAACTCTTGCCGCCATCTGCTCTGCTACCGGCCCGCTCACTACTGTATTTTCTTTAATTATATTCTCCGGCACGCCCAGTACTTCGGTTTTGCACTCTGTTGCATAAGTTACCACACCACCTTTAAAATAAGCGGATGACCCGGGTATAGCTGTAAGTACCTGTGCAAGCTTACCGCCAGTACAGCTTTCGGCTACGGCTATAGTTAATTGCTTCTCTGTTAGTAACCTGCCCAGCACTTTTTCCAAAACTTCATCTTCATCATAACCTACAATTATGTCGCCTATTATGTTTTTCAGCTTTTCAGCTTCAGCATCTGTGGCTGCGCGCAACACTGCTTCATCAGTACCACGTGCTGTAAGCCTCACCCTTACCCTCCCGGGGCTTGGCAGGTACGCAAGTTTGATAAATTCCGGCAGGTTGTTCTCCCATTCCTCTATACGCTCTGCAATATGGCTTTCACCCTGCCCATATGTAAGTATGGTTTTATGTATTATATAAGGCCTTTCAAACTTTTCTTTTAGCCGCGGCACTACCTCATTCTCAACAAGGTATTTCATCTCGTAAGGCACCCCGGGCATTGAAATAAATACAGTATTGCCTTTTTCCAGCCACATACCGGGTGCGGTACCCACTGCGTTATGCAACACGGTACTTTTAGACGGCACCAGCGCCTGGTCTTTATTAATTTGAGAGGCAGGCCGCTTCATGGCACGCTCTATCAGGTCAATCACATGGGCTTCAACCTGCTCGTCACGCACCAGGTGGTCATCAAAGTATTCGCACAAAGTCGTTTTAGTAATATCATCTTTAGTAGGCCCAAGGCCTCCTGTAATCAGTACTACATCAACCCTGTTCTGGAGGTGGGCCAGTGTATTAAGTATATGCAGGCGTTCATCGCTAACCGATATCATTTCATGAACACCAATACCTATTTTATCGAGCGCTTTGGCAATAAATGCCGAGTTGGTATCTACAATTTGCCCTATAAGTATTTCATCGCCAACAGTTACAACAGCTGCTTTCATTACAGTTCGTAATCTTTTTTAAGTTCCCTGAGTGTATCTTCAACCCGGTGTTTCAGGCTTTTTACAACTTCCTTTATTTCTTTCTTTTTACCCGTGGCCTTAGTCCAGGCTTCAATAGTAAGCACATCTTCATACGCAAGGTCCATACCAAGCAAATCGAGTGTAGGTTTTATTTTGTGGGCAGCCTGGTACACGCGCCTGTGGTCTTTTTCTTTAAGCCCTTCCTTTATATTTTTAATCTCAGGTGGCACCTCTTCGGTAAAAAGCACAACTATCTGGCGCGCGAAATCAGGATCGTTATCCGACAGTTCATTAACCTTAGATAAATTGTATGTAAGCGCCATTACTTTACCAGAATTTTAAATAATTTATTACCCTCTATAGCACCCTCCAGCACATCACCCGGATTAACCTTAGCCACTCCCTCGGGCGTTCCTGTAAAAATAATATCCCCGGTCCTTAATGTGAAATATTGTGATACATACGCCACCAGTTCATCAATCTTCCAGAGCATGTTAGCTGTGTTGCCTTTTTGTACCACCGCACCGTTGTTCGTTAGATCAAAGCTGATACTGTTCAGGTCGTTAAACTCTGATTTAGGAATAAAATCACCTATTACCGCCGAACCGTCAAACGCTTTGGCTTTTTCCCACGGCAGGCCTTTTTCTTTAAGCTTCGCCTGAAGGTCACGTGCTGTAAAATCAATGCCCAAACCTATTTCATCATAATATTTATGGGCAAACTTTGCGTCAATGTACTTGCCCACCTTGTTTATCTTTACCAGTACCTCAACCTCATGATGCACATCGTTACTAAATTCAGGTATGACAAAAGGAAACTGCTTTTGTACAACTGCCGTATCCGGCTTCAGGAAAATTACAGGCTCATCCGGCCTTTCATTTTTTAACTCTTCAATATGGCTGGCATAATTACGGCCAATGCAAATGATCTTCATGTAAACTTAAACTAATTTATTGTTTAATTTCCTGAGTTTAATGGCTGTTAGCACTTTTTTCGTATATAACGGAAAATCAGCATTCTGGAACCAGCCGTAGTAGCCTGGCTCTTTATCCAGTACTTCAGTTACTTTTACGTTCTTAAATTTTCCGAAAGTAAATATTTCATCTCCATCTTTATCCCTGCAGATGAAACCTGCAAAATCAACATTCGTTTTACGGTTGGTAAATTCTGACAGTGATTTAATGTCGTTTTCAAGGTCATTGTACCTGTCCAGCTGTGATTTCAAAATCTCATAGGTAGCATTGGTATCGGCTTCGGCAGTGTGTGCATTTTCCAATGACTTTCCGCAATAAAATTTGTAAGCTGCGCTCAATGTACGCTCTTCTTTTTTGTGAAAAATGGTCTGAACATCAACCGCCACCCTGTTCTTCATGTCAAAA
>JAEWKB010000048.1 GCA_023386255.1 Bacteroidota bacterium | reverse complement strand
CCATTATAGAGCAGGCCTGGGAAAACCGTGCGCTGCTACAGGAAGAGAATACTACCAATGCCATAAGAGAAGTTATTGAGATGCTTGATGCCGGTAAACTTCGCGTGGCTGAGCCTGTTGAAGGCGGCTGGCAGGTAAACGAATGGGTGAAAAAGGCTGTGGTGATGTACTTCCCGATCCAGAAAATGGAAACTTTAGAAGCCGGAATATTTGAATACCACGACAAGATGCCGCTGAAACGCAACTATGCTGAAAAAGGAATTCGAGTGGTGCCAAATGCGGTGGCAAGGCACGGGGCGTATATATCATCAGGTGTTATATTGATGCCAAGCTACGTGAACATTGGCGCTTATGTAGATGAAGGCACTATGGTTGATACCTGGGCGACCGTGGGCAGCTGCGCACAAATTGGAAAAAATGTACACCTGAGCGGTGGCGTGGGCATAGGCGGAGTTTTAGAACCTTTACAAGCTGCTCCTGTTATTATTGAGGATGGCGCCTTTATTGGCTCGCGTTGCATTGTGGTTGAGGGCGTAAGGGTAGAAACTGAGGCTGTACTTGGTGCTAACGTATGCCTTACCGCATCTACTAAAATTATTGATGTTACAGGAGATGAACCTGTGGAAATGAAAGGTGTTGTACCTGCACGCAGCGTGGTAATACCGGGCAGCTATACCAAAAAATTCGCTGCAGGCGAATACCAGGTGCCGTGCGCGCTTATAATAGGTAAACGCAAACCGTCAACCGACCTTAAGACTTCGCTGAATAACGCACTGCGCGAATATGACGTTGCCGTTTAATTTATTTTAAATTTTGAATTATAAATTTTGAATGGGTGCAGCTGCATTTAAAATTCAAAATTTATAATTCAAAATAATTACTTCTTCTTCTTTAGCTTGCGCTTGAGGTATTTCTTTTTGGTAATTTTTCGTTTAAAAGCCAAGGTACTAGCCAGGAGTATGCTGTGCAGCTTTTCGTAGGGCTGATTGCTTAGTTCTGCGTACTTAGCGGCTATTATCTTCACCATAGTTTTGCTTGGCCACAGCTTCTTAAAATTAGCCATGCGGGCTTCTATGCTCATATCCTCAAACTTCATCCTGTTAAGGTCGATGAGGTAAAAGTCGTACTCGCCGTTGCCCTTATTCACTATCAGCGTATTGCCGGGCGAGTGGTCCAGGAAATTCACCCGCGCCTCATGCATGCGGTAAGTAAATGTGGTAAACTGCTCCAAGATGTTTTTCCTGTCGGGGAACAACGGGTCGTGTATCAGTTCGCGGAAAGTAAAATCATATTCAATGTGGTTGCAGATGTAGTAGCTGTCGTTCAGTATTACGGCCGATTTATCCTCAATATATGCAATGGGTTTTGGAGTAAGTATGTTATTCTCAGTAAGGTACTTAGCGTAATCAAAAGACCTTTTGGCTTTCGATTCCCTGAACATGCCGTAGATAATCCCCTTCAGAAAACCCGGCTTTTTAAAATACTTGATGTTTACCTGCTCTCCCTTAAAAAAGTTGGTCTTTATGGTATTGCGCGAACCTTTTACCAGCAGTGTACCCTCCTTCTCAAAATCTTCTGCCAGCTTCAGCAGCAAATGTTCATCGGCTTTGTATTCGGGAAGGGTATGTATAGTAATGGGCATGCAGTTATTTTGGGATAAAAATAGCGAAAAAAAGCATTACTTTGCAACTCATTTACTTGTATGAAGAAAGTCCTTATCATCCAGAATAAACGTATTGGCGATGTGCTTATCGCTTCGGTTATTGCCAATAATTTCAAGAAGAAATACCCTGACAGCATTGTAAACCTCATGGCCTACGATTTTACCGAAGGCGTGGTGATGAACAACCCGAACATTGATAAGTTTATTTCGCTGGATGAAAAGGAACTGAAGAAACTGCCCAACCTTTGGAAGCTTATAAAGCAGGTGCGGAAGGAGAAGTACGATATTATTTTCGACCCGTACTCTAAAACACAGAGCAGGCTCATCTGCAAGTTTTCGGGTGCTAAAATGACCATCGGTAACAAAAGCCGCAAGAAGTTTGGCAACTGGGGCTATTACACACACCCTACCGAACCGCTTAAAGAAACTACACATATAGCCGGAAAAGCCATTGAGGACCGCATACACCTTCTGCAAACTGCCGGCAATTTTGAACCTATAGATTATGCCCCTAAAATATTCCTATCTGAAGCCGAAAAGCAGGAAGACTGGCTGGGTAAATTCAAGGATAAAAAAGTGATTGTGCTGGGCGTTCTGGGCAGCACTCCTCAAAAATCTATGCCGTATGATTATGTGGCACAGATGGTGGATTTTATTACTTCTAACTATGATGTGTATGTGCTCTTCAACTACTCACCGCACCAAAAGGATGAGGCGATGAAAATATACAACATGTGCCGTGATAAAGAGCGAATCATTATCGATATCTATGCGCCAAGCATACGCGACTTCATAAAGCTTATGTACAATTGTGCTGCACTTGTGGCTAATGAGGGCGGTACAGTTCACATTGCCAAAGCGCTAAACAAGCCTACATTTACTATCTTCTCACCTTATGTGCATAAGTCGCACTGGGCGAGTTTTGAGGACGGGCACTTTCACCGCAGTGTGCATCTGAAGGAGATGAAACCGGAGCTGTTTGAGGATTATTCGAGGGAGAAGCGTAAGGAAATGGAAAAGAACCCAACTGAGCTGTACCGCCAGCTTACACCTGAAATGATTTTGCCGGAGCTTGATGCTTTTTTGAAAGAGAATTTGCAGTAGTTACACACCCCTAACCCCTCTCAAGAGGGGAACAAGCTTCACGCTGTATTAAAGCCCTCGGTGAATGTTTGTGCTTCTCGGTGTACCTCTGTTGAGATAATTCTTAGAGATTTCTCCTTACGTCGAAATGGAACATATCTATATTTTGAGATTCTTCGACTCCGCTAAAGCTTCGCTCAGAATGACATAACACTCAATACAAATTACCAAATCAACGCATTACCAAATTAACTTAAATCAGCTACTTCTTTATCCCGAAGTCGGTCCACTTAATTTTCTTGGATTTTACCTCTTTACGTATGGCGAGGTTGGCTGCCAGCGATTCAGGAGTTTTGTAGCCACGGGCATGGTCAAGATGCAGCACAACAGCCTTATGGCGTATCTGCTTGCCTTTTACGCCATAGTTCTCCAGGCGTTCGCCAAATTCACGGTCAGGGCCGCCGTATTTCATGCGTTCATCATAACCGTTTATGGCTATCATATCATCTTTAAAGGCCGATGAATTACAATTATTGAAGGATGGTGTTGTAGTAGTAACAGTATCAAGCACTGCCGAAAGTATAGAGCCCGACGTAAGCTTAAGCATCTGAGAGAAGCCAAGCCTATCAATCCGCTTAAGCCAGTGTACATCAAAACAGCGCTGGCTGGTAATATCTTCTTTAGTAATAGCCTTGCTTGTTTTCATAGTCAGCTTGCAATAACCTCCTGAAAGGAACCTGCCCCTCTCTGCATACTGGGCATGCATTTCCACAAAATCGGCACGCGGAATACAGTCGCCATCGGTCATGATAATGTATTCGTTGGCCGCCTCAACAATAGCCACATTCAATATTTCCTGGCGCCTGTACCCTTCATCAGGATGCCACAGGTGGCGCACAGGCACAGGGTAGTTTGCCGCATAACGGTCTATAAGCTCTTTGGTAGAAGGGCGTGAACCGTCATCGGCAATAATTAGTTCAAAATCTTTATAGGTTTGCACACTATATCCTATCAGCACTTTTTCAAGCCATTCCTCTGCATTATATGTACTAACTACTACTGATATTTTCATACTGTTATTTTTTTGCCCTTAGGCACACTGTGCTGTATTTAATTTGCCTTGGCTTTACATCCTTACTCCTGGGGCCATTCCCGCAAAGGTCTTCCTTCCAGCCAGAGGCGTTATAACTGTTCCAGTCGGCATCCGGAGGCACAAGCCTGTTCATAATGCTGCCAATAAGGCCGGATTTGTTCCCGTTCCCGGGCCTGCTGAAGCATTTACCGGAATAAATATCTTCACGGGTTATGCCTTCAAACTGCTTCAACGGTATATCGGTTACGCTGCCGGTAAGGTAATAACCTTCCTCGCGGTACTTTACATGCTGCTCTACAAAATCGTGCCTTGGTATGGCATGGGCATCAGCCACAACCATGTAGCCTGTACCGCAGGCCGGCATTGCTAAGTCAATAACCGTACCGTTGTTGTGGTTACTAACGTTAATGACAGGAAAGAACAGTTCGGCCTTTAATTCATCGGGCACTTTGGCATCGCCCACAATCAGCATCTCGAAATTCCTGTAGGTTTGAGTGTTATACCCCCAAAGCACTTTTTTAAGCACTTCGGCAGGGGCATTACCTGCTATCACTACAGAAATATCGTTTTGCATGGCGCAAAGATAAATTTTTTTTTAGTTTTGTGAAGACGAAAAAATCTGCAATGACAAAGCTATCGGTTATTATACCCACCTTTAATGAAGAAACTTATATTGAAGACGCAATACGGTCGGTAAGCTTTGCAGATGAAATAATTGTAGTAGATTCCTACAGTAGCGACAGTACAAAACAGCGTGCGCTGAACCTTGGGTGTAAGGTACTGGAACGTAAATTCGATAATTTTTCCGCACAAAAGAACTTTGCATTAAAAGAAGCTACAGGCGATTGGATACTTTTTATTGATGCTGATGAGCGCGTTACCCAGAAGCTGAAACACGAGATACAGCAAGTGCTGAAAAACCCTAAGTGCAACGGCTACACCATACCCTTCCCACACTTTTACATGAACCGCTTTTTGTACCATAAGGTTGACCGCGTGGTACGCCTGGTAAAGAATGAGAATATACTCTTTACGGGGGATGTGCATGAAAAGCTGAATTTTAACGGTAAGGCAGGTGCATTGAAGAACTTCATGATTCATTACACCTACAAGGGGCTTTTCCACCTTTTAAGCAAAAAGGACTCCTATGCTTGGTTCCAGGCGGGAATGTCTATAAAAAAGGGTAAAAAAGTAACTTACGCCCACATTATATTTAAGCCTTTTTACAGGTTTTTCCACACGTACTTTATCAAAAAAGGTTTTTTAGATGGTATACCGGGACTGGCACTGGCAAGCATGAACGCGTATGGTGTTTTATCGCGATATGTAAAAATGATGCTGATACAGAAGGGGTTGAAGTAAGAGGCCTCACGCAGTATATACTGATAACACACCCCTAACCCCTCTCAAGAGGGGAACAGCTTCACTCTTGCTTAAAATCTCTGTGCATCTCTTTGCTCCTTTGTGTATCTCTGTGAAATAACTATTAAAACAGCTTCCCGAATTTCAGCTTTAGCCTGAACTTAAAAAGGTTCTCATGCCCTTTTACATCAATGCGGTTTATCTCATATTTATCATCAAAAGGGAAATTGTTTATCCTGTTCCCTATCCTGAAACCCATTTTCATACCGTTGGCTTGTAAAGCCTTCTTAAAATGTGACTTGGCTGGTTCCTGTTTGGGATAATTACCATACGGATACGCCACGGCAGGATAAACCTGTAAACCTGTTTCAGTGATAACTTTATAACTTTCCTTGAAATCATTATTTATTTCTTCCTCTGAAAGTTCAGCGTATCGGCGGTGCAGGTAAGAATGATGGGCAAGTTCGATTATGGCAGGGTCAAGAGCTGCAAGCTGCTCAGCCGTCATTATCTTCTCAGTACCGGGAGTGTTCCAGCTATCGGCCTTGCCGATGTAACTGAACGGAATGAAAAATGTGGCTTTAAGATCATACTTCTTTAGCAAATGAAGCGCCAACAGCTGGTTTTGCGTAACATCATCAAAAGTAATTACTACAGCTTTTTGCGGAAGTGAGTCCATACCTACGAGTTCTGAGAGATGGTATGCCTTATACCCTTTGCTGCTTAAATACCTGAACTGCTCCTCCAGTTTGTTGACAGATATAGTGAGGCCACGGCTTTTACTATCGTCCTCACAAACATTATGGTACATTAAAACAGGGAGCCGCTGCATTGATTTTTTTTAATTGCGTAAAGGTATATTATTATATTTGCCAATATATTAAATTTTATGACTGAAACCAGTTCACGTCCAAAAATATCAGCATTAGCCATAACTTTTAATGAAGAGGATAATTTAAAGCGGTATGTGGACAGCCTGTCTTTTGCCGATGAAATAATTATAGTAGACTCTTACAGCACCGATAATACAGCACAAATAGCCAAAGAACTTAATGTAAAATTTATACAGAAAGAGTTTATAAATTTCTCAGACCAGCGCAATTATGCCATACAACAGGCCGCGAACGACTGGATACTGTTCTTTGATCTTGATGAAGTGGTTACCCCGGCACTCGAAAAAGAAATAAAACAGGCGCTTGAAGCTAATTCCGGCATTGTAGCCTATAATGTGAAACGGAAGTTCCACTTTATGGGCAGGCACATAAGTTTCGGCGGCTGGCAGACCGATAAAGTAGTTCGCCTTTTCAATAAAAAACACTGCTCCTACAGCGGACTGGTACACGAACGGCTGAATGCGGAAGGGCCTGTAGGCGCGCTTAAGGAAAAGGTAGATCATTTCAGCTATAAAAGCTTTGATAATTACAACGGCAAGCTCACGCTGTACAGCAAGCTCCAGGCCGAAACACTATATAATAAAAGGAAAAGGCCAAATGCCTATCATTTCTTTTTCAGGCCGTTCTACAGGTTTTGCTGGCAGTACTTTTACCGCATGGGCATGCTTGACGGTAAAGAAGGTTTTGTACTAGCCTACGTGCATTCTTTCTCTGTTTTTAAACGTTATCTGCAATTGTGGATGAAATACCGTAAAATTAATTAACATGCGTTTACTTCAAATCACAGCATCTAATGTATGGCGCGGCCACGAACAACAGATCGTTTATTATTACGATGAATTTAATGATAAAATAGAGCACCAGGTACTGCTTTGCACACCCGGCACAAGATTATCGGAAATAGCTGCAGAGAAGGGTTATAATTACCACACGCTGCCGTTTACTTCAGAATATGATTTTAAGTGGATGAAGAAGATCAGTCAAATCATAAAAGATGAAAAGATTGACATCATCCTGATACACAACAGCACGGCGCATACGCTATGTGTCTTATCATCGCTTATCTACGGCTGGAAAACACCGATGATTTTCTTCCGTACCCTTATAAAACGGGTTGATACCAACTTCTTCAGGAAATGGAAATACAACTATAAGCATCTTAAAAAAGTAGTATGCGTATCGGAAGCCGTGCGTGAGGCTTTGCTCCCTGCCATAAAAGACCCGTCAAGGCTGCCGATTGTAGGCAGCGCTACGGATCTGGAGGAATTCCACATCCGGCACAAAAGAGGCGTTTTGCAGAAGGAGCTTGGGTTGAGTGATGATACCCTTGTAATTGCCAACATATCGGCCTTTGTAGGTTTTAAGGACCATATTACCTTTGTAAATACAGCCGAAATACTGAAACCCCAACTGCCCAATGCCAAGTTTGTACTGATAGGCATAGGCGAGCTTCAGGACGAAATCAAAGCACTGGCCAAAGAAAAAGGGTTGGAGAATGATGTTATTTTCCTTGGCTTCAGGAAAGATATACCTGAGATTTTCCCTGATTTTGACATATTCCTTTTCACTTCAAAATTGGAGCCTACAGGAGGAGTGCTGCTTGAAGCCTATGCCAGCAACGTACCCGTAGTGGCTGCCCGTGCCGGTGGTGTGCCTGAAGTGGTGATTGACGGTGAAACCGGCCTGCTGAGCGAGAAGGAGAACCCGCAGTCTTTTGCTGATAATGTGATGAAGCTGGTAAATGACGCAGCGTTAAAGGAAAGGCTGGTACGAAACGGCTACAACCACCTGATAAATAATTTTACAAAAGAAGTTATTGCCGAAAAAATGCTCGCTGAGCTTCAGGAAGTATTAGACCGCAAAAAGAAATAAATATGCCTACCTGTTCCTTAGTCATATCAACCTATAACTGGCCCCAGGCGCTTGAGCTGGTATTGCTTAGTGTAAAAAGGCAGACGCAATTGCCTGATGAGGTTATAGTTGCAGATGACGGTTCGGGCGAGGAAACACGTAAACTCATAGAAGCTTTCCAAAAAGATTTCCCTGTGCCGCTGGTACACGTATGGCATGAGGATAACGGTTTCCAAAAATCGGTTATCCTTAATAAAGCCATTGCAAAAGCAAAAGGTGAGTATATTGTTGCTGTTGACGGCGACATGATAACCGAAAAGCACTTTGTGGAAGACCACCTGGCGCTTAGTGAGCCGAATGTTTTTGTTTATGGCAAGCGTGTTAAGCTGAAAGAGAGTATTTTAAAAAGGCTTTTTAAGAAGAAAAAAGTGCGCTTCCATTTCTTTTCAAGGGGTATTTCAAAACGTGGCAGGACACTGCGCATACCTTTCCTGGCTGATAAGTATCAAGCTAATGACTTCAGGTATGGTGCAGTGAGAGGCTGTAATATATCTTTCTGGAGAAGTGACTTTATTAAAGTTAACGGCTATAACGAGGAAATGACGGGCTGGGGCAAGGAAGATACGGAGCTTACGCATCGTTTCTTTAACAACGGCATGCTTGGCAAAAATGTAAAGTACCGCGCAATAGCCTATCATATTTACCATAAAGATACCTCAAGGGAACGTGATGTTATTAATACAGCCATACAGCAGCGCACTATAGATGAAAATATTAAAGCCTGCAGCAAAGGCATTAACCAGTATTTGTAATGAAGGTAACTGTAATAAGTTTTGATTTTTGGGGATTTGACCGCTACATAATTGAGGAACTACAACGCAAAGGTGTTGAGGCTTCACACATCAATCTTATCGACTTTAAATACAAACACCCTTCGCCGTTGCACCGCATTGGCAACTCGCTAAACAAGCTTCTTTTTAAAAAGAACATAAAGAAACTAAAGCGCCAGGAGTATGTGCTGGAGCGCCTGAAAGCGCTGGGCCGGCAGGATGTTGTGCTGGTTATAAGGCCCGACCTGCTGGACAAGAAAACACACCTTGCCGTTAAGCAGCTCACAAAGCAGTATTATGCCTACCTGTATGACAGTACCAAACGTTTTCCTGTAGATAACCTTCTTCATGGCATTTTTGATAAAATATTTTCTTTTGATGAAGAGGATGTAAAAAAATATGGCTTCCGCCATATCAGCAATTACATCTATCTTCCTAAAAAAGATGTCAGGCCGGCATCAGCTTTTACGCATAAAGTATTCATGGTTATATCAGGTGATGAGAGGCTTGCAACCCTTAATGCCATAGCTGCTGAACTTGATAAAATAAAGATAGGTTACAAATTTATTGTACGCGCTTCCCGCAAACCGGCAGACCTGCACCCGGGAATTGAATACTCACAAGCTGAGATTTGGCAGGAGGAGCTTATGCGGTACCTGAATGATTCTGAAATATTTTTAGACATCATCCGCCACGGCCACAACGGATTAAGCTTCAGGATATTTGAAGCCATGGCCTACCAGAAGAAGCTGATAACCACCAATGCATCGGTAAAAAATTATGATTTTTATAATCCGGATAACATTATGGTGATTGACCCGGATAATGTTGCTATAGACAAATCATTTTTTGATACCCCTTATGTACCGGTTGATGAAGATATTTATAATAAATACACCATCAAGAACTGGGTCAGCACTGTGTTTGAAGTTTAGCCCAATATTTTTAGAATATTACGCTCCACCTGTTGTATAGAGAATGGTGCAATAACATTTTCTGAGTTATTGCTGATACCGTTCCATAATTCCTCATTAGTATATGCAGCCAGTATTTTTTGAGCCAGCCCTTCAGCATCATCGGCTATCATGGCATCAGCAAAATTGCCGAAATCAAATCCCTCAGCACCTATAGATGTTGTAACCAGCGGCAGGCTGTACTCCAGGC
>JAEWKB010000044.1 GCA_023386255.1 Bacteroidota bacterium | reverse complement strand
ACTTTACCCTGTTCTTCAGGATGTTCATGAGGAGTGGTATCTCCAGCCCTACAAGGCAGCCCGTTACAAATACCAGCAGGTAAAGCACAAACTGGAAGTAATGTACGCTCTCAAACAACACGAAAAGGATTACCGAGCTAAGCCCGCCAATGAGGCCCACTAATATCTCAATCTCTACAAAGGTATTGAGCAGCCTGCGGGTAATGAATTTGGAAAACCACGAGCCTATACCCATTGAAAACAGATAGACCCCAATGATGAATGAGAACTGCTTTACCGAGTCGCCCAGCAGGTAACTGGCCAGTGTACCGGCCACAAGCTCATATACCAGCCCGCAGGTGGCAATAGTAAATACGGCAAGCAGGAGCAGTACCTCAAACCGTAAGATTTTAGCCATGTATTGCCCCGCTGATGATGATGGACATGCCGATTATAAATGATGCGAACACAATAGCCAGTGCCACATTTTTATTATGCACAATTTCTTTCCAGGTATTTTCAGGAGTAAGCTTTTCTACAATAAAATAGGCGATAAAAAGAATGATTAGTCCTAAAATTGAAAATATTACTGAAGCAATAATAGGTCGGTAAAAAATTTCCATACTTAATTTTTTAGTTTATTTATGATAAAAACGATTTCCCACAAATCGATGAGTGCCTGTTGATGATGAGTTATATTTCTCTGTCGACTCACAGTCGCATATCCTGTTGCCCGATACGGCAGCGTGAACATACAGCACATAAAACAGTGCACCTATTAGCAGCGCAATGTAATTGTTCTTTATAAATCCAAGTACTTTTTCCATAGCTTATTCAAAAGGTGAAAAACTGCTGTCGGCCCAGCGCCTCTGCTCATAATTTAAGTTGATATAATACACTGCAATAACAATAACGCCCATAACAATAATAGGCAGCAGGACATTCCACAGCGATGACTGGTTCCACTTCACGTTTACATTTACAGTATTGTTGGTAAGGTCTTCGGCAGGTTTTTGCGGTGTTACCACCAAATGATACCTGCCCGGTGCCACCCCGCAAATATTAAATTTTTCGCCGGTGCTGCCTTCGGTCCAGTGCTCGCCGCCCTCATAGCCGGAATAATATTCTATATCTTTAGAGGCATACACCTCTTCATTGGTTTGTTCGTTAACAAGCCCTACCTGTACATTTGCCCATGAATTACTTACATCTGAACTCAGGGCAATAGTCATAGGTGCAGAACCGCCCTCCAGCGTAAATGGCCTGCTTACAAAGTCTTTGTTGTTGTAAGTATCAAATGTAAGGGTTTGGCTCAGTACAGTTTTTTCTTCCCTGTTGCCGTAGAAGAACAGGTGCGTAATAAGGATAAGTACAGCAACCGATGCCATGGTTATGGCAAAGCTGCGCACATTGGCCAGGAATGGCTGCACAATGCCAATACCGGTTTTAGGAGGTATTTGTGCTTTAAAAGCTCTTTTTACAGCTCCGGCAGAAATATGCTTACCAAAGAAAGTTGCCTCCTGGCCCGCTCCCCTCTCAATAGAAATGATATAGGGCGCGTTAACATACTCTATCATCCGCTGGTGTTTCTCCGGTAGCCTGTAATCAAAAAAACCTGCAGCAAAGGCTATAGAGGTATTTTCATAATCATAAAGCCGCATGGTTATATCATCATGCGTAAGCGTTCGCGGATAATCATGTACATCATAAAGTTCCGGCACTTCTTTAAGGAATATCCAGTGGCCGTCCGTTTCTGAAAGGAAACGCTTCTCGCCATCGGCAGCAGTAAGTAAATATTCCCTCCAGTAATAAATGCCCTGAACCCGTTTAATTATTACACCGGTTACAGTATATACTTTACCCTCCAGCTCTCCCTGCACACCCAGCGGAAGCAGGATGTGGTTCTCTGGATAATAGTCATACTGTTTAACTATTTTGTCTGCCTCTCCATCTTTGTAGGCTATAAGCCTTCTGCATTTAGGACATCCGAACTGCTCTACTTTAACGTCTACAGGCACCTGAGATATTTCACTGCATTGAGGGCACTTTATCTGCATGGCTTAACGGTTAATTTCATGGTCACTAATTATTCCCGCTTCAAAATAAGCAATAAAATCAGCCGCTACGGCACGTACTTTCTCACTATTATCGCGCAGGTAGTTGCATAAATAAATATCAATGGTAAGCTGGCCAAACTCCGGCCAGGTATGAATGCAGATGTGAGATTCCTTAAGGCACACTGCGGCGGTAAAGCTATCATTATCAAAAACATGGGAGGAAAAACCAACCTGCTCCAGTTCATGATTATCAAGAATGTTTTGGGTACAGGTTTTAAAACCTTCCAGATCTGTAAGCTTTAAACTGCTGCTCACACCTAAGGTAAGCAGTTTATGTAATCCCGGGGAATAAAGGTGTGTGTCCATAGCTTCCCCAAAGATATTTTTATTTATGAAAAAACAAAAGTTTTGTTAAAAAAGAAAGTCCCGCTTTCGCACGACTTAAAATTTTATGATTCAGGGGCCAGTTCTATCTCCAGCCCATTCAGTTCTTCCGTTATATTTATCTGGCACCCCAGGCGGCTGTTCGGCTTCACATGGAAAGCTTCTGAAAGCATCGCCTCCTCATCAGGGCCCATCTCCGGCAGTTCCACATCGTTAAGTACATAGCACTGGCACGAGGCACACATGGCCATGCCGCCGCAAACGCCTATCGTACCTTCCGGCGCCAGCTCATAAGCGCGCACCAGCTCCATTATGTTCATAGACATATCGGTTGGCGCCTGCACTTCGTGGGCTACACCTTCACGGTCGGTTATTTTTATGGTTACGTCCATGTTCTTTGTTTCAGGTTTCAGGTTTAAAGTTTCAGGTTACTACTCTAATATCATTCGAGTCAGCAACTGAAACTTTAAACCTGAAACAAAAGTTATTCTATCGCTTTCACTACCTGCTTTTCAGCTTCTTTACGGGTACCGTCAAAACCGTCAACACCGCTCACGGTTGTGTATTTCAACACATATTTTTTACCCGGATTCAGCCTGTTGTACACGCTTTGGCACATAAGGGTAGCTTCATGGAAACCGCACAAAATTAACTTCAGTTTGCCGGGATAGGTATTGATATCGCCAATGGCATAAATGCCCTCAATATTGGTTTGATAATCCAAGGCATTGTTTACTTTAATAGCATTCTTCTCAATCTCAAGCCCCCAGTTAGCTATAGCGCCAAGCTTCGGCGTAAGCCCGAAAAGAGGAATGAAGTAATCAGTTTCGATGATACTTTTCTCACCTTCCTGATCTATTTCAAGCGCTTCCACTTTTTCGCTTCCGCGGATGCCGGTAACTTCAGCAGGGGTAATCATATGAATCTTGCCCAGCTTTTTAAGCTCCTGTACTTTCTCAACAGAATCAAGCGCTCCACGGAATTCGTTCCTGCGGTGTATGAGTGTTACCTCACTTGCTACGTCTGAAAGAAAAATACTCCAGTCCAGCGCGGAGTCACCCCCTCCGGCTATTACAATACGCTTGTTGCGGAAAAGCTCAGGGTCTTTTACAAAATATTCCACGCCTTTATCCTCATAAAATTCAATACCGTCAATAAGCGGCTTGCGCGGGTCAAAACTACCCAGTCCGCCGGCTATGGCAATCGCTTTGGCATGATGCTTTGTACCTTTATTAGTCGTAACTATAAAAGTACCGTCTTCCTGCTTATCAATGGTTTCAGCTTTTTCATTCAGTGTAAAACCCGGCTGGAACTGTTTTATCTGTTCCATAAGGTTATCTACAAGGTCTCCGGCAAGTACCGACGGAAACCCGGGAATGTCGAAAATAGGTTTTTTAGGATAAAGCTCCGACAGCTGGCCTCCCGGTTGCGGAAGCGCGTCTATAATGTGGCATTTAAGTTTTAGAAGCCCTGCTTCAAATACGGCAAAAAGCCCTGTAGGGCCCGCACCGATAATCAATATATCTGTAGTGATCATTTGTTAGTATGGATAGATTCACAGAAGCAAATTTCCTGCAAATCTGTTTCTTATTATATGATTATTATCACTTGCTGTCGTTAGGCAACATTTACCACAGTTTCAATCTGCGGCGCATATTTTTTTATTGTGGTCTCTACGCCGGCCCGTAGTGTCATCTGGTTCACGCTGCAGCCCACACAGGCACCTTCAAGGCGCACTTTTACATGCTTGTCGTCCTCAATGTCTATTAATGAAATATTGCCCCCGTCAGACTCAAGGAAAGGGCGTATCTCGTCAAGCGCCTTTTCTACATTAAGCTTAATTTCTTCTGTTGTCATTTTATTTCTTTTTAACAGCTGAACAGCCAGCCATTGTAGTTATTTTTATCGCCTCTGTTGGCGGAAGGTTCTCGTTCCTGTCCACTGTTTCCTGTACTACGGCACGTGCCAGTTCCTCAAACGCTGTTTCAAGCGGTGTAGCTGTCTGCAATGCGGCAGGACGGCCATAGTCACCCGCTTCACGAATGCTTTGTACCAGCGGCACTTCGCCAAGGAAAGGTACATCCAGGTCTTCCGCAAGGTTTTTAGCACCCTCCTTACCAAAGATATAATATTTATTGTCAGGAAGTTCTTCAGGAGTAAAATAAGCCATGTTCTCTATAATACCTAACACAGGCACATTAATGCTTTCCTGCTGGAACATTGCTACACCCTTTTTGGCATCGGCAAGCGCTACAGCCTGTGGCGTACTCACCACAACCGCACCTGTTATAGGCAGCGACTGCATAATACTAAGGTGGATATCACCCGTTCCCGGAGGAAGATCGATCAGCATAAAGTCAAGCTCACCCCAGTCGGCATCAAAAATCATCTGGCTTAGTGCCTTGGAAGCCATTGGGCCTCTCCAGATAACCGCCTGTTCGGGCGTAGTGAAGAACCCTATGGAGAGTATTTCAACACCATAACTTGTAATCGGTTTCATTTTGCTGCGGCCGTCAACCTGCACCGATATTGGGCGTTCCCTTTCCACGTCAAACATAATAGGCATTGACGGGCCATAGATATCGGCATCAAGCACGCCTACTTTAAAGCCCATTTTGGCTAAGGAAACGGCAAGGTTAGCCGTGATGGTTGACTTACCCACACCGCCCTTACCAGACGATACCGCAATGATATTGCTTATGCCGGGAATACCTTTGCCTTTAATTTCTGGCTTTTCAGGCGATTCAACTTTTACGTTTACTTTTACCTGCGCATCCGCAGAAATTTTATCTTTAATGGTTTGGATGATGTCGGCCTCCGCACGTTTGCGTATGTGCATTGCAGGGGTAGTAAGCACTACTTCTACAACCACCTCATCTCCAAAAGTAAGCACGTTGCGCACAGCACCGCTCTCTACCATATTTTTGCCTTCTCCGGCTATTGTAATGCCTTCAAGGGCCTGTAATATTTGTTTTCTGTCTAATTTCATTGTAATTATTCTCGCAGCCAGTTAATTAAGACTGATTTCAAATTGCAAAGATAATAGGAAAAGTTCAGACGGTAAAGTTTGGAGGTGAATATTAGTTGATGTTACACAGAGATACACGAAGCATCATAGAGATTCACTGAGTCATAATGATAAAATAAAACTCTGGCATCTCTATGTTTCTTTGTGCGGCTCTGTGAAATGATTTATACTAACTCTTTCCCGGGATCCCAAAAGTGCTTTTCAAAATCAACCACCTTGTTATCTTCAACTTCTACACCTTCATTTTCCAGCAGCTGCTGCATGAGGTTAGAGCCCGGGAAATGGTGCTTGCCTGAGAGCAGCCCTACCCGGTTTACCACACGGTGTGCAGGGACATCTTGCGTGTGGCTGGAGTTCATGGCCCACCCCACCATCCTGGCTGAGCGCGCCGCACCAAGATATTTGGCAATAGCACCATAGGATGTAACCCTGCCATAAGGAATAAGCCGGGCCACCTCATATACTTTTTCGAAAAAATTATCGGTGTTTTTGGCCATAGCTGCAGTTTATATGTTTCGAAGAATTTTAATGAGCGTAACCGCCGCCACCAGGCCTGTAACACCACCAATAAGATAGTTGGAGTTGTTCATAAAAAACCCTGTACCGTGGCCCACTTTTTTAAAGAAAACTATGTACAGGTAAAATACTGCCAATGCGCCGAGTGCCGCCGCCAAAACAAACAGGAACACATACAAATGCCCGAAGCTGAAGTAACCATATTTAGCAAGCGAAATGCTTACGAAAACATAATAGGGAATAGGAAAAAAATTGAGAGATGAGAGCAGCGTCCCTAAAAAAAAGTTCCCGGTCCTGCTGCGCAGTTTCACCTCTTCCTCTTCCACCTTTGGGTTTTTTCGCTTAGCCAGGAACAGGAAATAAACTGTGAGTACGGTAAATATACCAAAACCAACTTCTTCCAGCAACTCTATAATTTCAGGATGGCTGTTGATGAATTTAGCAAATGATACTGCAATATACGTCTGGATAAAAATTACTGTTGATGCCCCCATTGCAAAAACCACCGCACGCTGGCGCCCGTCTCTCAGGCTTATCTTTGCCGCCGTCATATTAAGCAGCCCCGGAAGAAGGATACCTACTGACGACACAAAAAAACCAATGATAAGGGGCAGGGCTATATCCATCTATTTTATTTTAAACCGGATATAAGTAATAGGCTTATTTTGTTCCAGGTATTGCTGCTCGTAAAACGTTTGTATGGCGGTAACCACTTCGGGCGCACCTTCATTTTTATAAACATTATGGTTGGCATACAGTACCTCATGGCCTTCACCATGAAGAAGTCCAAGCGTGTAGCCATGCATAAACTCACTGTCGGTTTTTAAATTCACAACACCATCAGGCTTCAATATTTTTTTATAGCGCTGTAGGAATTCAGTATTCGTCATCCTGTGCTTGGTGCGCTTGTATTTAATCTGCGGGTCCGGGAAGGTAATCCAGATTTCAGATACTTCACCTTCAGCAAAAAAGTATTCGATGAGTTCAATTTGGGTACGCAGAAAAGCCACATTATCAAGCCCTTCTTCCACAGCGGTTTTGGCACCACGCCAAAAACGGGCACCTTTAATATCTATCCCTATAAAGTTAGTCTCAGGATAACGCCTCGCCAGGCCAACCGAATATTCGCCTTTGCCACAGCCAAGTTCCAGTACTATTGGTTTATCATTCTTAAAAAAGTCGCTGTTCCATTTGCCTTTATAAGAAAAGTTTCCGGCATCTGCCTCATCTCTCGATGGCTGCAATA
>JAEWKB010000040.1 GCA_023386255.1 Bacteroidota bacterium | reverse complement strand
GGCTATGGCTGGGAGGCGCACCACCTGATGAATGATATTGCTAAAGGAAAAAAGACAGTGAAAGACTGGGATGCGATGGTAGAGAAAATTGGAATTACTTATAAGAAACAGGACATCTTCATGAACTTCACGTCTAACCATGATGAGAATTCATGGAATGGAACCGAATATGAAAGGCTTGGCAATCCTGATGCTGTTGAGGCTTTTGCGGCGCTTACGTATGTAATGCCGGGTATGCCGCTTATTTATACCGGGCAGGAATATGACCTTAACCGCAGGCTGAAGTTTTTTGAAAAAGACCAGATAGGCAAAAACAAAGGCAGGATGTATAGCGTTTATGAAAAGCTGGGTAAGCTTAAGAATGAGAATACAGCGCTGAACGGCGGCAAAAACCCTGCAGATTATAATAGGATAAAAGCCTCGGCAGAAGATAAAGTGCTTGCTTTTATAAGGGAGAGAGATGGGAAGAAAGTTATGTATATAGCCAACCTTACCAATAAGCCTGTTACTTTTACATTAGATGCTGAAGGCGAATATCAGGATTACATGAACGGCAGTAAAGCCAAAGTGGGCAAAGACATCAAAATGTCGTTCAAGCCATGGCAATACATGATACTTGTAAACTAGTATTTTGTTGAAGATATAAAACCCGCAATTCGTAGTGTATTGCGGGTTTTCTTTTTACAGGTCAAAAAACGTTGAGTCCTGCTCAATCTTTTTGTGAAGCGATTCGGGTACAACATTATATTCAACAGCAGCAGACCTTTGCGATACAACTCCCTCAAGTATTATGCCTACTGAAGGAATTATATAAAGGTCTCTGGCAATGCCGGTCGAGCCGGCATGTGTCATATAACGATATCTATATACAGTGTAAACAATTTCATTAATATTAAATTCTTGTGTAGCCAGTTTATCTACAGTTGTGCTATTAAAGCGAACAGAATCTTTGTAAACTTCTAACGTATCATTTTTAACCGACCTACTATAAATATATACTTTAGCATTAGAAAATTTTAGTTCTTCTATATCAATATCCTTTTCTAGCTTATATTTTAATCCGCCACCATCTACGTAAAGTTCTTTCATATAAACTTTAATGCTGGATTTTCTTTTGGTTCGTTGCAGTGGATATGAGTTGAATATTTTTGATTTATAAATCTGAGGCCCTATAATCCTGTTTTCTCCAAGTTTTATTTCAGATCGCTTATCATTACATGCGATGACGCATAAACTAGCGGCAAGTATAACGTAATTGTAAAACTTCATTTTAAATAGTTTACATAAATGTAAATATACTTAAAAGTCCTGTTCATTTGCTGTGCGTAATTGTTGAATCTCTCTATTGCTCCTTATCTTTGCAAAAACTTCTGGTATGGGTATGCTTAAAATAGGCCATCGTGGGGCTAAGGCGCACGTAGCCGAAAATACACTGGCTTCGTTTCAGCAGGCGCTTAACCTGGGCGCTGAAGGCATTGAACTTGATGTGCATGTATGCGCTACGGGCGAGCTGGTGGTAATACATGATTTTACAGTCGACCGTACTACCAACGGCACCGGTGAAGTGCATAAGCTTACGCTGGCCGAACTGAAGCACCTGAAGGTGGAAGGCAGCCATATCATTCCTACACTTGATGAGGTGATGGACATAATAGGAAAAAAGTGCCTTGTGAACATCGAGATGAAAGGCCGCCATACCGCCAGCCCTGTATCTGACTTCGTTAACAGGTATGTGCGCGAGAAGGGATATAGCTATACTGACTTTATAGTGTCCAGCTTCCAGCGGGAGGAATTGAAAATCATGAGTCAGATTAACCCATACGTTCGGCTGGGCATCCTAACACAAGCCAGCGTCACCCAGGCTTGGGAGTGGGCAGAGGAGTTTTCAGCCAAAGCCATACACCCACACTATACGCTCCTTACCGAAAGCAATGTAAAAAAGGCCAAAGCCGCAGGTTTTAAAGTATATACCTGGACCGTAAATGAGTATGATGATATTGAACGTGTGAGAGGCTATGGAGTGGATGGTATTATATCTGATTATCCTGAACGCTTATGAGTAAAAGCTATGATGTAATAATAGCAGGGGGCGGCGCGGCAGGATTTTTTACCGCCATAAACATTGCCGAACGCAACCCTAAGCTGAAGATAGCCATATTGGAGCGCGGCAAGGAAGTACTGAGTAAAGTACGGATATCCGGCGGTGGCAGGTGCAATGTTACCCATGCCTGCTTTATCCCGAACGACCTGGTGAAATTCTATCCTCGCGGAGAGAAAGAGCTGCGCGGGCCATTTAATAGGTTCTGCAGTGGCGATACTATAGAATGGTTTGAGAAGCGCGGAGTGGAACTAAAGATTGAGGAGGACGGAAGGATGTTCCCGGTAACCAATAGCTCACAAACCATTATTGACTGCTTTTTACAGGAAGCAAAAAAATTCAACATACAGATACTTCTGGGTGAAAGCATCCAGTCGCTTTACCGTGCTGAAGATCACTGGAAAGTGGAAACCAATAAAGAAACTTTCCTAACCGAAAATATAGTTATGGCTACAGGCAGCAACCCCAAAATGTGGGATATGCTACAGGGGCTTGGCCACACCATAGTGCCGCCGGTACCATCGCTCTTTACCTTCAATATAAAAG
>JAEWKB010000234.1 GCA_023386255.1 Bacteroidota bacterium | reverse complement strand
AAATAATAGTTGGCTACCAAACCATTATAGTCTTTAGAGCGTGTGATATCTACTTCATTGTTAGAAGAACTTATCATGTTTATTTCGGTTTTTTTCGGAAGGCCATCTGCAATGCGTGCATACTCTTCCAAAAATTGCCATCCGTTCATTATAGGCATGTTTACATCAAGCAGAATCAGGTCTGGCAAGCCTTCTTCATGTGCGTGCTTCTTTATATACTCTATAGCCTCCAGCCCGTTTGGAAAGAATTTTGTTGAAACATCAATGCCGTTTTGCTTCAACAGGTTTTTGAACAGGAAATGATATATTTTATCATCATCTATTACGTACAGCGTCTCAATCTTCTTCATTAAAATAGATTTTAAAAGTTGTACCCTTATTTACTTCGCTTATTACCTCAATTTTCCCGCCCATGGCTTCCACCTGGTTTTTGGTTATAAACAAACCTATACCACGTGAATTTTGATGCTTATGAAACGTTTTGTACATACCGAATAAAGAATTTTTGTGCTTTTTAAGGTCTATCCCCAACCCGTTATCTGAAACTGCAAGTACTTTTTTCCCGTCTGTTATGCTAAAATCATAAGATATCATTGGCTTCCTTTCCGTACTTGAATATTTTATTGCATTGGTGGTGAAGTTAAGCAAAATACTTTCAAGATAGGCAGGGTTATAATCTACTGTTACATCAAGTGGTATATTAATTTCTATTGTAACACCATGCTTTGTAATTTCATTATGCAGGATATTCAGGATATTTTTCAGGTAAGACCTCAGGTTTAATTTTTCCTTCACTATCTTAACTTCAAACTGAATTTCTACAAGTTCTTTGAGGTGGCTGATGGTTATTGAAAGCCCATCAGAAATAGCCTCCAGGTGCTGCAGCATCTCTTCCCTTTCCTTTTCGTCAGCCGATTTTAGCAAATCCAGCAGCATTTTAAGATTGCCGGCGTGAGAACGAAGGTTATGTGATACTATGTGGGCAAAATTGCTAAGCCTGTTGTTCTGGCTGCTAATGATGTTTATGGTATTTGCCAGTTCAATCTCCTTCTCCTTCATTTCGGTAATATCCTTATGGATACCTATGGCCCTTACAGCTTTACCGTTCTCATCAAACTCTACCGCCCTGCCCCTGCTAAGCAGCCACTTGTATTTGCCGCTTTCAGTACGTACCCTGTATATGCTCTCATAAGCTACATTATTTTTCTTGAGCCCCTTTTTCTTGTCAGCCTCTCTAAGCTCAACATCGTCCGGATGAATACGGTCCAGCCAAAATGACTGGGGTACTGTTATTTCCTTAGGTTCAAACCCAAGTATCTTCATGGTTTCAGGAGTAAAGTGTACCATATTGGTAACCATATTCCAGTCCCAAACACCTTCCGAAGCCGCATCAAGTGCAAACTCCATGCGCTCCTGGTCTTTTTTCAGCTTTAACTGCTGCTCCTTCATTTCGGTAATATCGGTCACCCTGCCAAAATAATGAATAGAACCATCAGCCTGGGGCTCAGGCATTGCAGTAAGCTTTAGCCAGCGCAGCCCCTTTGTAGGAAGTATAACCCTAAATTCCGGATCCCAAACTACACCTGTAGTATTGCTTTTTATAAGCGCTGTACCAATAACTTCTTTATCTTCAGGCACTATGCGTTCCCTGAAAAGTATATCAGCATCTTTTAATATTTCATCAACAGTAAGCTCATACAGATCATTTACCCTTTCGCTTATAAATGTTACAACATTTGTATCATCAGTGCGATAAATCATCTTAAAGATGACATCCGGCACCTGATTAAGAAGCTTTTTGTAAAACTTCTTGAGCTTCTCCTTCTCTTTCGAATCTGTTGATTCTACAAATTTCATCTACCTAATTTTGTACAAAAATAGCAGTACTTTTTTAACAAAAAATATTTTTGATAAATATTTTCTAATCGTTTATCTTCTTGGGTGATAAGTATTTAAAACCTGGTTCAAAAACTTCCTGTCCAGGTGCATGTATATCTCTGTAGTTGTAATAGATTCATGCCCAAGCATTAGCTGTATGGACCGAAGGTCGGCTCCATTTTCCAGAAGGTGTGTAGCAAATGAATGCCTGAAGGTGTGAGGGCTAATGGTTTTATTAAGGCCTGTTTTACCGGCAAGTTCTTTTATTATGGTAAAAACCATGGCACGGGTAAGCCCTTTACCCCTCCTGTTTAAAAACAAAGTATCTTCATGCCCTTTCTGAATATTCATTTTATTGCGCATCGTATTTTTATAAAGCTCAATAAATTTTTGGGTAGTATGGCCAACCGGTACAAAACGCTGTTTGTTGCCCTTGCCGGTTACTTTTATAAAACCTTCTTCAAAAAAGAGGTCTGATAGTTTTAATGACACCAGTTCTGATACCCTTAGTCCGCAGCTGTACAGGGTTTCAAGCATGGCACGGTTACGCTCGCCTTCTGCTGACGAAAGGTCAATGGCATTAATAAGGTTGTCAATCTCTGCAGTAGAGAGTGTATCAGGAAGTTTACGCCCTGTTTTAGGTACTTCTATAAGTTCCATGGGCGAATCTTTACGGTAATCTTCAAAAATGAGGTAATTGAAAAAGCTTTTAAGCCCTGATATTATACGGGAGCGTGACCGCGGGTTAAGTTCTGATGCTATATGATATATAAATTCCTGTATGGTCTCTTCAGATATCTGCAAAGGCGATACATTAATGCTCTTATCTGTCAGGTAATCAAGCAATCGCTGCACATCAAACACATAATTGGTGACGGAGTTCTCTGCCAGCCCCCTTTCAATTTTGAGGTATGATTTATAATCGTTAATCAATTTAATCCAACTTTTCATACAGGTTAAAGTTTTGTGAATTAAGAATTTTTTGACAAGCCCTCATAGTTGAATGAAATAATTTTGGAGTACAAAACTAAAACTTAATTAATGATGAAACTATTTAAATTTATTTCGGCAGGTGCATTAATGTTAGGAGCTGTAGCAGTATCTAACGCACAGGAAGACGCAAGCAACAAAGACTCTATGGCTTTTAGCTGGGGTGTAAAAGGTGGTGTTAACTTTGCAACCCTTAACGGGGATGACATAGAAAGCCCTGATTCAAGGACAAGCTTCCACGTAGGTTTAGTGGCTGAAATGCCAATTGCAGACATTTTCTCACTACAGGCTGAGGTCCTTTATTCAGGACAGGGTGCAGAGTATGACTACGTTGTAGATTTACCTTTTGAAGACCCTTATACTGTAAACCAGGAACTTCAGTTAGATTACATTAATGTTCCGGTGCTTGCCAAAGTTTATCTTTTCAAAGGATTTAGCCTTGAGGCCGGACCTCAGTTCAGCTTCCTTGTAAATGATGAGTGGGACACTAACCCTACAGGTGATGACGGAGACTCTCCTTCACCAATCAGGCAAACTGCTAACACATTTGAATTTGGTGTTGCCGGTGGTTTAACTTTCCAGACTGAAATGGGATTATTTGCTTCAGCAAGGTACAACCAGGGTGTATCTGATATTGCTGACGACCTTAATGTACAGAACTCTGTATTCCAGATCAGCTTAGGTTATAAGTTCTAATAACCAGACAGCCTAAAATAAAAAAACCTCCCTATACGGGAGGTTTTTCGCATATAACCTAATTGATAATTAGAATTTGTAAGTCAAACCAAAAGTAGCTGTATCAAAGAAGTTGTTGAATACATTGATGTTACCTTCAAAGCTGTTTGCTTTACTTTCGCCACCACCTGGGAACTCAGTTTTAGTATTATTGAAACCAAGAACGTTTGCAAGACCGAAGTTGATTGCGAAGTTTTTAGTTACAAAATAGTTGATACCAAGGTCAAGACCTGCACTAAAGTAAGAATCTTTGCTTGTTTCCTCACCATCAGTTTCAAATTTTTCTGATCCAAATCCTACACCAACTTCAGCATAAGTTTTGAACCTTTGACCAAGATCCAGGAAATAGTAACGGCCAAATACACCTGCATCAAAGTTGTTGCTTTTTATTTCAGTAGTTTCACCACCATCAGGAGTTTCTTCTGTTTTTTCAGAACCTACACCAAGCTCAATACCTACAGCAAACTTATCAGTAATAAAATAACCTGCTTTTGGATTGAAGTTAAACTCATTTACTTTTGTCTCTCCTATTTCATCTTCTTCTTTAGAAGAACTGAACTGGATGTTGCCTTCAACAATAATGTTACCTTTAGTAAATCCAAAGGCTGGAGTTTCAGCTTCCTGAGCATTAGCAAATGCAAAAGCAAATAGTGCTGCTGCAGATAAAATTACTTTTTTCATTTTGTGTTAAATTTTATTGGTTACGAGCCGCAAATATAAGAATTATTTAACAGGAAAATGTTTATGTTAAATTATTTTTGTGTTACCAAAAATCCAATTCAAATAAAATATTGAATATCAACACGTTCCACAAACGCTCAACAAATGATAAAACATTAATATTTATTTAACAAAAATAGGCTTGTTATATATGTTATCATCAAAATCTTAACAACCACATTATTTTATATGGCTATCTTTGCAATAACATTAACTATAACACAAAAATGAAAAAGATTTTTTTTGCCGCAGTCATCGCGCTGGGGTTTTTCACAGCAGGAAATGCACAATCTTATGGAATTAAGGCGGGTATTAACTTTGCAAGCTTCAGGGGCGATAATGCTGATGATTTTAATGTCCTTACAGGTTTCCACGTAGGCGGCCTTGCTGAGATAAGCATTTTTAAGCACCTTTCTATACAGCCGGAGTTTTTGTACAGCACCCAGGGCGCTAAAGACAGAGACTATGAATATGAGATGAATTACCTTACACTGCCGGTAGTTGCCAAAATTTATTTTACCGACAGCTTTAACATACAGGCCGGGCCGCAGTTTGGGATGCTGATAAGCGAGTCTGACAATGTTGATGCGCTTGAAAGCAACACCTACGATTTTGGGATTGTGGGCGGTATGGAGTTTTTTATTGCCGACGGATTATTCCTGCAGGCACGTTACAATGCCGGCCTGAGCAGGCTATCTGATAATTTCGACCTTAAAAATTCAGTTGTACAGGCATCAATAGGATACATCTTTTAAACAACTTTAAAACTATAAAACAATGAAAAAAATCCTTTTATTAGCAGCATTTGTAGCAGGCGGCTTCGGCATGCAGGCACAGGGTATAGATTTAGGCCTAAAGGCAGGTGCTAACTTTGCAAGCATAAACGGCGCAGATAACGCCGATAATATTACCAGCTGGCACGCAGGCGCAGCTTTAGAGCTTAATTTTGTACCTGTATTTTCACTTCAGGTTGAAGGGCTTTATTCATCTCAGGGAGCAGAGGTTGATGGAGAAGATTTTAAGCTTGACTACATGTCGGTACCTGTAATGGCAAAATATTATATTTTACCTGACAGGCTTAGCCTTATGGCAGGGCCACAGTTTTCATTCCTGGTGAATGACGATAACCCATGGGAATCTGCAGGAGATGCGTATGAAAATGAGTCGGTTGACATTGCCGCTGCCGGTGGCGTGGAGCTTAAAATAATTAAAGGGCTGTTTGCACAGGCCCGTTATACAATTGGTTTTAATGATGTAAACAACTCTTTTGAAGGTAAAAATGCCGTATTCCAGCTTTCTTTAGGATATTATTTTCTATAATATCTGTAACCTGATACAAAACCGGCCTTATCTGTTAAAGATGAGGCCGGTTTTTTTATTCAACAAGTGTTAAATTAAATGTTATAGCAGATTGCAGCTATAAAATGAATGATTATTTTTACAAAAATTGCACCTGATGAAATTGATCATTATCAACGGGCCTAACCTTAACCTTTTAGGCAAGCGTGAACC
>JAEWKB010000304.1 GCA_023386255.1 Bacteroidota bacterium | reverse complement strand
TATTGCATCTTATCGGTAGCACCGCTTGCCGAAACATGTGCATTGGTAGCATATCCTGTGGTAAAAAGTTCGTCCAGCCAGTCCGTGTCTGCCAGGTCTGTCCTGGTCCTTCTGTCAAAAGCGTAGGGGCTTTCCGCATTAGGGTCGTTTCCGGCAGTATTGTGCCACGCCCTGTCTTTAACCGTTAGGTATTGGTCTGCATTAAGCATATCCGGCAGGTTGGTGGCATAATATAAGCCTGTAAAAGCATTGGCTGTAAATGTAGATTCGCCTACAGTACCGTTCTTTGTAGTAATAACCACAACGCCGCCTGCAGCGCGTGAACCATAAATGGCAGTTGAGGCAGCATCTTTTAATACAGTGATTGACTTCACGTCATCACCATTAAGGAAAGAAATATCACGAGTCGGCGTGCCGTCTACTATAAAAAGTGCATCATTATTGCCTAATGTGCCTTCACCACGTATCCTGAATTTTATGCCATCACCCGGTGCACCCGTACTGGCAGCAATAAATACACCTGCTACCTGCCCCTGCAGCGCCTGGGCCACATCGGGTATGCGCGTTTTTGATACATTTTCAACATTTACAATATTTACAGCGCCGGTAATAGAGTTCCTGCGCTGACCTACATAACCGGTTATAACAACTTCAGTTATTTCCTGCGATGTATCTTCGGCAAGTGTAACATTAATTTCTGTCTGTCCGTTCACGGCTATTTCCTGTGTGGTAAAACCCAGGTAGCTGTATACCAGCACCGCGTTTGGGCCAACATCACTAATAGTGTATTTTCCGTCCATATCTGTAACGGTGTTTATGGTTGTCCCTTTTACTAATACAGTTGCCTGTGGAAGGGGCCCTGTAGCATCCGAAACAGTTCCTGTTACAGTTTGTGCATAAATTGCGCTTCCCGACACCAGTGTCAAAATAAGAAGCAGGCATTTAGTAATTTGATTCATAATACTAATGTAGGTTGTTAGGGGTTAGTAAAATTTTTCTCATTTTGATAATTAATGGTTTTATTAGTTGTTGATAGTTGTTACGAAAACGTTATAAATTTATTAATCATGCATAAAAAAGAGTGTACACTATTTATTCAAAAGTGTACACTGTGCTGTAACATGTTTATTTTCAGATGTTTTTAAACAGCAGCCATTTTAGCTTTTATAACGTAGCTGATAATTCTTGGGAGTGGTATTATATACCTTTTTAAACTCCCTGTAAAAATAAGAGCGGTTATTAAAGCCCGATTTATAACACACTTCCGATACCGTTAGCTGATTCTTTCGAAGCAGCCCGGCGGCATATTTGAGGCGGATGGTGCGTATAAGGTCGCCCGGAGAAAGGGAAAAGGTTTCTTTTGTTTTGCGGTACAGCTGTGAGGTACTCAAACCCAGCTCTTTTTCTAAATAAGCTGAATCAAGGTTATCTTTATCGATGTTGCTGCGCACTAAATCTATTACCGATTTTATAAATGCCTTCTCCTCATTGCCTACAGGCATTGCTGAAAGGTTTTCAACCAGCGTGTCCTGCGTAAAGTGCTTTGTTATAAGCTCTTTTTGCTCAATAAGTTTTTGTATCCTTACCAGTAAATGCTCCGGGTAAAAAGGTTTGGGTATATAGGAGTCTGCCCCGCTCTCCAGGCCTTCAATACGGTGTATAACCGAATTTTTGGCTGTGAGCATTATAAACGGGACATGGCATGTACTTATATCCGTCTTCACTTTACGGCAAAGCTCAACCCCATCCATTACAGGCATCATCACATCGCTTATAATAATATCGGGCAGCTCTGCATTTAAAATCTCTAAGGCTTCGGCGCCGTTAAAGGCCTGTATAATTGTATATTTTTCTGAAAGAAGGTCTTTAAGGTATGCATGTATCTCATTCTCATCTTCTGCGATCAATATTTTTTTCTTTACATCCTCAAGGGCATCAAGGGCTAAAATTTTCTCAGGAACAGCTTCAGCTTTTTCAGGAGTTTCTTCCAAAATGTTCTTCAGGTGCTGGGATATGAAAACAGGTGAAGTTTCGGTATCAATCTCTTTGTCGCTGAAAGCCTTTTTTTCACAAGGTATAAGTACTGTAAATACTGTTTCTGTAGTAGTGCTGCTTACCAGTATCTCGCCCCTTAGCACTGTTACAAGCCTTTTTACATAAGCCAGGCCAATCCCTGTCCTGAACATTTCAGTATCTGAATTTTCTTTTATATCCGATAAAAAGAAACGGTCAAACAGGGAGTCCAGTTTTTCTTTAGGGATGCCCTTGCCTGTGTTGGTTATGGTAATGTTTAAAGTGCTGAACTCCTTTTGCTCAATGCTGCATTTCAGTTTTATGCTTCCGTTGGCCGGAGTGTACTTAAACGCGTTAGACATCAGGTTGAAAATGATCTTCTCAAGCTTGTCCTTATCATACCATCCCTGCAGGGCAGCGGGTATATCAAGGCTGTAGGTTATGTTCTTGTCCAGCGCCCAGTCGTCAAATAGTTCAGCTATCTGCTCCAAAAGGCTAACCAAATCAAAATTCTTAACCGTGTTTTGCAGATAATCGTATTCTGCTTTCCTAAACTCGAGCAATTGCTGTGTGAGGAACAGCAGCCTTGATGCATTGCGCTGTATCATGCTTATAAACTTGAGGTTCTTGCCTTCAAGCTGTGCATTTTCCGAAAGTTTTTGCGCAGGGCCTACAATAAGTGTAAGCGGGGTTAAAAATTCGTGCGCTATATTAGTAAAGAAGGTAAGCCTGTTTTCATGCAGTTCTTCTTCTTTTTTTCTTATCAGGATGTTTTGCTGGAGCGACTGCTGTTTTAAATTATAGCTCCTCACAAACAATAAGAACACTAAGCCCAAAACCGCATAAATTACCAGTGCAAGGTTAGACTGCCACCACACCGGCTTTACCGTAATGCTAGCCGCTTTAACCGGTTTACCCCAAATCCCCTCGCTGTTGGTCCATTTCACCCACAGGGAATATTTGCCTTTGGGTACGTTGGTAAAGGATATGACCTGGCGGCTGCCTATGTTGTTCCAATTTTCATCAAAACCCTCAAGCTGGTAGGCATACTGGCATTTTTCAGGGTTGGTATAGGTAAGCGCCCTCAGGTGTATGTCAAAAAAGTTTTGGTTATGCTTTAGCGTAAGAGACGGATATGTTGACGAATGAGGCGAAATAACCAGCCCCTGGTTGTAAGGTACCGACTGGTTTTGACCACTTATTTCATCAATAAGAAGGTCAGGTACTTCGGCCGAACCTTTTATATTCTCAGGCTGAAAGTAGTTAAACCCTTTAATGCCGCCCATAAATATAAAGCCTGTTTGTGCGCTGCTGTAATAGGCACCATCGGCAAATTCATTGTTCTGCAGGCCGTCATTGCGTGCAAAGTTGGAAAATTTCTTTTGCCCGACCACAAAGTTCGACAGCCCATAATTGGTGCTCAGCCATAAATTGCCCCCCCCTGCAG
>JAEWKB010000301.1 GCA_023386255.1 Bacteroidota bacterium | reverse complement strand
CCTTTCACAGGAATTGTCCAGTACTCGGTAGTCTGGTTACCTGCCCTGTAGTACAGGCTGTTTATGTGTACGGGCTTGTTATCAAAAAAATAGCTTACCAGATACTGCACCATAGCAGGGTCGCCGCCGTGGTTGTCGCGCAGGTCTATAATAAGCGCGTCGGTATTGGCAAGAAATGCCATGGCGCCGCTGCAGGTTTCGGCTACTTTATCTACAGGGCCAAAGCCGTCTATTTTAAAATAGCCCACATTACCGGGCAGGATATCTATCTTAGGAAAGCCAAGATTTACGCGCCTCATAAACCTGAAGAAACCTTCTTCACGCTGTTTGTTAGCTACTGTATCAGCAGGGTTAGCTGCGGCTCTTTCAGGGTCATAACGTACGCCCAGATGCTTGTCTTTAATAATTTCGCGCAGTTGGGTTGTAAGTGTTTTGGCAAACTCTTTCGGATCGGTAATGTTTGCATATACGCCTTTTTTCTGCAGGGCCAGTACCTGCTTTTCAGCTGTTTTAGCCACATCTGGAAAAACATAAAGGTCGTGCATGTTTTTGATCAGGCTGTTAATTACCTGTTCTTTTTCCTTTTTGGTAACTGTTTTGGCGGTTTGGGCCTTTAATGCGCTACCTGCCAAAAGGGCCGCCGCTGTGATAATAAAAAAAACTGTCCGTTTCATTGATGATGATTGATTAAATGAGATGATTAATGATTGATGATTGAAACTATTCTGTTACATTTTTTATGATTTTTTCGAGGGTGTCTTTCAACTGCTGAATTTCGGGCGGTGTAATGCCTTCCAGTGCCTTTTTGCGGTTTGCTGCCGTAAAAGGCTTCAGCCGCTCTATAAGATCCTGTCCTTCCTGTGTAAGCTGCAGGTTGAACCTCCTCCTGTCAGTAGAGTGGAAGCTCCGGGACATCCAGCCATTCTTTACCAGCAGCTCTACAATACGGGTTACCGATGCTACATCTTTAAATACACGCTGCGATATTTGCTGTTGCGTAGCATTGCTGTCTTCTTCAATGGCTTTTAGCACCAGCCACTGGTCAACCGTTATGTTAAACCCTGCTTCTTTCAGTTTCTTCTGGGCGTACTGCCTATAGCTTTTTTCGGCCCTGTCCATCGTATAGAAAATGATGTTGTTTAAATGTTCCATATGAAATATTTGATGCAAATATAATTGATATATCAATATGTACAACTAAAGTGCATAAAAAATCCGGCGCAGGGGCCGGATTCATCTGTTAGTAATGAAAAATTACTTTCTCTTCAGCATTATTTCCATCATTTTATACTCTTTGCCGCCTTTGTTATCAAACATTTCCATCTTGCGGGTGTTATCATCAACTATAGTATATACCTCGCGGCATTTTACAGCTTTTCCTCTTGCTGGGTCCATCATTTCGCCATGCAGTTCTATAGTTTTATTATCGCCGCTCATTTTCCCTTTCATCACCATAATGCCTGTGCCCATGTTATCAATCCAGGTTGATGTATATTCTTTGGCAGCATTATCAAAGGCAAGCATGCCATGGCCTTCAAAAGGCATCCCCATAACATTTCCTTTATAATCCGACTGCTGATAGCGTCCGCCCATTATCATCTTGATGTTGGCTGTAGTGGTTGCTTTTTGGGCCGGGCTGTCGGGACCGTGCCAAAAGGTCATATCAGCGGTCCAAGTACCTGCTTCGTCAGCCATCATCTTGTGGGCTTCACCGGGAGTCATATACGCTTCCCATGCTTTCATTTCAGCTACAGAGTCAAGCGGTCTTTCTGCCTCGGCAGTTTCAGCCGTATCCGGTGTGGCGGTTGCAGTAGTGTCTGCAGCTTTCTCATCCGTTTCAATTTTTACATCTGTTTTGCAGGCAGTAAAGCACAACGCGAGTACTGCTGCGGATAGTAACATTTTTTTCATAATTAATTGGTTAATTGTTTGTTAACACGAAAGTATGAAAAATATTTGAGAGCTAAAATTAAGGTACGTATTCATACGCCCCCGCATCAGGGCTTATATCGCGTGCTATCCCTGTTATATCAACGGGCACACCGGCATCTAAACCTATATTGCGTGCGGCTGAATTTTCGCCTATCTTCAGGTTGTTATCATCCGGGTCAGCAAATTCAGGCCTGTTCTGTGTAGAATTATTAGCCCTAACAACGTTTACGTAATGCACATTATCATTAAACTGGTACAGCGGGTTATTGGTGTACTGGTTGCTGAAGTCGGCAAACTTTATAAGGCTGTTGCGGAACCTGTAATTAAATGCTGTACCTGAATTATTATTTGGTAATTTTTCTATCCTGATGCCTAAATTACCTGAACCCCAAAATATACAATTAGTAAAGTCAGCATTAAGGTCGCTTAGCCTTATTTCATCCGGAAGCTCTAGATAATCGCTTACTATGAGCGGTACCTGATTAAAGGCATTGGTATAATTGGCTATGGTGCAGTGGGTAAAGTTATGGCTACCTCCCTGCAAGAGGGCAACAGAGGCTTGCCCCGCCCTGTTAACAGCCATATTTGTTGCTGTAATGTTACCCCTCATAGAGAGGATGCCATAGTTGCCTGAATTGTAAATTTGGGTATTATTTATAGTTAGCTTAGGTATTGTAGTATTATCACCTTCGGGGGCTTTTACATATAAGCCAACGCTCGCGTTCTTTAGGGTTAAGTGGTTTATGGTGTTTTCAGCGCCCGACATTAAAAGTACCGCGCCCCATTGCCCCGGTACTTCCGCAAAACCCGGTTCCAGGCGGTCGCCTTCAAATATCACTTCGTTTTGTAAAGGCTCATTGGCGGGTGAAGGCTGTCCGTTGATAGTAAGCGTTGCTCCGGGCCTTACCATAAGGCCTGAATTGGCATGGAAATGTACGCGTGCTCCCGGATCGACAGTAAGTGTTTCGCCGGCAGGTACCGTAGCGTAACCGTATATAACATAAGGTTTTGTATTGTTCCAGTGGTATTCATCGCCGTTATCAGGGTCGGCATGGTCCAGGTTAAAGCCATATATAAGTTCAGGGTCGCCCGGATTGCTGTCGCTGTCAAAGCGTACCGCCTCATACTGGCCCTCCTCATTGCGGCGGGGGAATAAAAAGTAGGCATCCTGTATAAGCGTAACCAAATCTACATCCTGAACGCCGTTGCTGCTGTGGAACTCAATTTTATCAGTATATAAAAAATCTGTTGGGTTTGCTTCGGCCACATCTACCGTAGTTTCAATAAAAATGAACATACTGTCTTTGGCAAGCAGCTCTACGTTATTAAATATCTTGCCCGGCTGCGCACCCTGGCCTATACCGTCACCGTCAACCATAAGGCGGTATTTAGAGCTGTCGCCTTTACCAAGGCGTATTGATGGAATAGCAATGTCTTTATCGCTGCGGTTATAAACCTTAAGCGTATAAGTGCTGGAACCGATGTTGGTAAAAACAGTATCAAGGTACACAGTATCACGAGAAAATTCAAGCCCGCCGGAGCTGGGTTCAAATTCAAAATCATCACGGCAGGAAGTAAGGCACAGCCCGAATATGGTAAGTATCAATAGTATATAGTGGCGCATAAGCAGCAATTTTTTTGTAAATGTAGCTAATAATCTTAAAAACTAAAATTATAACGTAGTAAGAGGAGGTTTAGTTTATATAGCAATAGCCGGGTGTTTGGTATTACTAACTTGTGGCTCTTTGGCTTGTGCCTATTTTCTATACCTTTACAAAAACGAAAAGTATGGCATTTGATAAAGATAAAGCGCTGCAGATGTGCAGGCAATTTTCTAAAAATACATTGATGGAAACCCTGGAAATTGAGTTTACCGATGCGGGCGAAGATTTTCTGGAAGCTACCATGCCTGTAACGCCAAAGGTACACCAGCCGATGGGCCTGCTTCACGGTGGAGCATCGGTAGCGCTGGCCGAAAGCGTGGGCAGTGCGGCAAGCATAATGTTTATAAACCCGGAGATACAGGAAGTGAGGGGCATAGAGATTTCGGCCAACCACCTGCGCAGCAAGCGCGAGGGTAAGGTAACCGGTACAGCCAGGATTATACACCAGGGCCGCAGCCTGCATTTGTGGGAAGTGAAAATAACCGATGAACAGGGGAGGCTTATATCATTATGCAAGATTACCAATATGGTACTGCCAAAGAAGAGGGCGGAGTAGCTACACTTAATTTGTGGATTTGTTGATTTGTTGATGTGTTAACTTTGATCTTAAATAAATGACTGAACTTTTAAATAAGCTTCGAAACCAATTGAACATAGGCCTTCCTTTTGCGGTGTACTGCAAACCGGGTGGTAATGTTGTGAAGGGTGTTTTTCAAAAAGATGGGGCAGTGTTCGCCCCTGATTTTCCAAAACCCGGATTTGTGTTTGCGCCTTTTTCAGGAGGCGAGACTGTAGTTATTCCTGCCGATGGCTCTGAAGTAATTGCGGCTTGTTTTGAGCCTGATGTCACCGCTTCTGCGGAAGCGCCACAACCTGAAATTGATGCCGAAGCTAAAGAGGACTTCGAAGTGCTTGTAGCCCTTAGTATTGCGGCTATAAAACAAGGCAAATTTGAAAAGCTGGTATGTTCGCGTACTGAAAAGGTTACAGTTGAGGGGTTGGATGTTGTTACTGTCTTTACAAAAATGCTTGCCGCTTACCCTAATGCTTTCCGCTATTGTTTTTATCACACCATAACAGGATTATGGATGGGTGCCACGCCTGAACAATTATTAAAGGGAGAGGGCACCACCATACAAACAGTTGCACTGGCCGGAACCCAGCTTTATAAAGAAGAGAGAGAGGCCGTATGGGCTGATAAGGAGAAACAGGAGCAGCTTTTTGTAACTGATTATATTGTTGATGAACTTAAGCCTTATGTTGCTAATGTTGATATTACAGCGCCTTATACCTTTAGGGCAGGCAATATTGTACATATTAAGACTGATATAAAAGCACAATTAAAAGCTTCGGCATCTATAAAAGATGTTGTTGATGCCCTGCACCCTACACCTGCCGTGTGTGGCCTGCCCAAAGCTGAGGCGATGCAGTTTCTTATCCAACATGAAGGGTATGACAGGGAGTATTACTCAGGCTTTTTGGGGGAAGTGAATATGGAGGGTAAAACCGACCTGTTTGTGAACCTACGCTGCATGAAGGTTGAGGATAATACCGCACAACTGTTTATAGGATGCGGGATTACTAAAGACAGCGACCCTGAAGAGGAATTTATAGAAACAGTGAACAAGAGCATGACTATGAGAAAGGTGCTGGTTTAAGCGTATGTTGTCATCATTATAACTTTTGTTGTTTAAGCAATGTTAATCTGAAATACAAACCGGCATTTTAGTTGTAAATTTAGGTATAACCTAAAACAGCAACATTATGAGCGATGATAAAAAGAATGTAGGCAACCCCGACAGATCCCGCATTAGCACCGGAGAAAGATATGAAATGGACTACTGGTCTAAAAAATTTGGTGTTACACACGATGAGCTGAAGGCAGCTATACAGGTAGTAGGGAACAACCCCAAAGATGTGGAGACCTACTTAAAGACAAATTCGTAACCAAGCCTGCTTTAAGCAGGTTTTTTATTAATAGCGAATAGCTTCTTCTTTGTAACTTTGCCACTCTAATTCAGAACCTCAAAGAATGAAACTCGACATACTTGCCTTTGGCGCACACCCCGATGATGTGGAACTAAGCTGCGGCGCAACCATAGCCAAAGAAATTTCACTTGGTAAAAAAGTTGGTGTTATAGACCTGACCCGTGGAGAGCTTGGTACCCGCGGATCGGCCGAACTTCGTGATAAAGAAGCTGCCGAAGCTGCAAAGATACTTGGAGTGCACGTGAGGGAGAATCTTCGTTTTCGTGATGGCTTTTTTATAAATGATGAAACGCACCAGCTGGAAATAATAAAAATGCTGCGCAAGTACCGTCCGGAAATAGTGTTGTGCAACGCTGTTGATGACCGCCACATAGACCATGGCAAAGGGAGCAAGCTGGTTAGCGACGCCTGTTTTTTATCAGGCCTCATAAAAATACAAACCGAACTTGACGGTGAACAGCAGGAAGCGTGGCGGCCTAAACTTGTTTACCACTACATACAATGGAAAAATCTGATACCTGATTTTGTAGTTGACGTTACCGGTTTTATGGATGTGAAGGTGCAGTCGCTCATGGCGTACAGCTCCCAGTTTTATGACCCGAACAGTAAAGAGCCGCCTACGCCAATTGCCACAAAAAACTTTAAAGACAGCATTATGTACCGTGCTGCCGACCTGGGCAGGCTTATAAACAGTGAATATGCCGAAGGCTTTACAACCGAAAGGTATGTGGC
>JAEWKB010000289.1 GCA_023386255.1 Bacteroidota bacterium | reverse complement strand
GTTCCCGGCAGCGCCAGGGTCTGGAATATCATCATCTTTTTTATCTTCTGCGCAATAATGTCTAGTGCAAGCATAGGGTACCTCAGGTGGTAAAACACCCCCATAAACCACACCAGGTCAAACTGCTCATCAATATGCGCCAGGTCATACACCTGCATTTTCCTGAAGGTAATCCTGTCTTCAAAGCCAAACTGCTTTGCCACCCATTGGGCCTGTTTCAGGTAATGGTCATCAAGGTCTATGGCCAGCACTTCAGCACCGCGTTTTGCCAGTTCTATAGAATAAAAACCTGCATTACATCCAATATCAAGCACTTTCCACTCTGTCAGGTCTTCCGGTATGGCTTCCTTTATTTTCTGCCACTTAAAATTTGGGAAGTCACCTAAAAAATGGCGTGGAGAAGTATGGCTGCCATCCGGCAGGTGTATGTTATGGAACCAGGGCTCCAAAGCTTTTATTTCATCTTGTACAGCCATAGCTTATACTTTGGTCATTGCCGATGTTTCAGCGGTTTCTTTTTCCTTAATAGCCTCCGTCATATATTGCTCCAGTTCGCGAGCCCGCGCTTTAGCGGTATGACCCTGCATGACCTTCTGCCTTGCGTTCTCCCCTATCTGCCTGCGATCTTCGCCAGAGATTTCATTGAGGTAATTAAGTACATCTTCTGTAGTACGTGCAATTAATATTTCCTTACCTTCTTCAAATAAAGATGTAAGCCCATCCCAATAATCTGATATAATAGGCACACCACACGCAGCCGCTTCAAACAGCCGCACACTTGGCGAGTAACCGGCCTTAATCATATCCTGGCGCGTTACATTAAGAGTATACTTTTGGGTATTGTAAAAATCCCTGTGCAGTGCGGGCGGCAGGTGTTCAATGCGCTCTACATTCTGCGGCCAATTTATAGTTTCAGGATATTGCGGCCCAGCCACTACAAATTTACCTTCAGGATAAACCTCAGCGACTTTGTTAAGCAACAGGTCAACTGTTGGCTGGCGGTCATCGCTGTAGGTTCCAAGATAGCCAAGCTCCCATTTCGGCGGTTTATTTTCAGGATAGTAATGCTCCGGGTCAACCGAGCAATACAATGCCCTTGCCGCAGGCGAACCATAATGATTTTCAAGATGTTTTAGTATAGGCCCGCCGGTGAACGACAGGTACATATCGTATTTACTGATAAGCTCCGGTGTAATATATTCATAATCCTGCCTTTCCAGCTTAGCCAGCGTAACAGGTGTATCAATATCATAAAAGGCTTTAATGCCTTTAGCTGTTTTGATGACCCACTCGCCCACTTCAACGCCCTGCTGCACGTAAGAGCCTACAATAACCACATCGGCATTAGCAACTTCATTGGCATAATCATCATAAAGCTCTTCATTGGTTTTATAAAGTATGGTTTTACAGAAGTGGGGGTTTGGCATATCGCGTTGTGGCGCATACCACGGTACATCCTTCTCAAGGAACATTATATCATGCCCCAGCTTTGCCAGCTCCTTAAGTAAAGCCCTGTAGGTTGTGGCATGGCCATTGCCCCATGATGATGTAACCGATAATCCTATTATTACAAATTTCATAGTATGAGATTCTTTAATTATGCCTGCACCTGTGCGGCCGACAATGATTTATTAAAAATAGATTGCAGCAGCTCCGCCCTGTGATTGTAAGTATGTGCGGCAAGCACTTTTTTGTAACCTGCCTCGCCTATTTCACGGGCACGTTCCGGGGTAAGGGTGCGAAGTATCTCTGTTACCTCATCACCGCTTCTAGCTACCAATATCTCCTGCCCCGGCTCAAAGAAAAAGTCGATACCCTCCCAATAATCGGTTATAATGCATGCCCCTAAGTTTACATAATTGTGTATATCAAAAACTTTTCTTACAGATAAAAAGTTAAATAAAATAAGGGCAGCCGGAAGTGGCTGCCCTTATTTAGGAAATCTTAAGATTATAGTGAGTTAGCTCTTTAAAGATGCCATATCAATTACAAATCTATATTTAACATCACTTTTAATCATTCTGTCGTACGCTTCATTAATGTAATCCATAGATATTACCTCAACGTCCGATACAATATTGTGTTCAGCACAGTAATCAAGCATTTCCTGGGTTTCAGCTATGCCACCTATAAGGCTGCCCATAATACTCCTCCTCTTCCCTATAAGGCTGAAGGCAGGAACCTGAGAAGGTACAGGCGGAATGCCTAATATTACCATAGTACCGTTTTTCCTTAACAGGCCGGTGTAGTCGCTATAATTGTGTTGGGCAGATACTGTATTTATAATAACATCAAAAGTATTTACCAGCGATGCCATAACATTTTTATCGGAGGTTAGTGCAAATTTATGGGCACCAAGCTTCTTCGCATCAGCCTCTTTAGATGGCGATGCACTCAACATGGTAACCTCTGCGCCAAACGAAGACGCAAATTTAACTGCCATATGGCCAAGGCCCCCAAGGCCTAATACAGCTACTTTGTGGCCTGCACCAACTTTTAGGTACTTCAGTGGTGAATAAGTAGTGATACCGGCACATAATAACGGTGCTACACCTTCCAGCGGAAGCTTATCAGACACGTGCAGCGCATATTTTTCATCAACACTTATAGAGGTTGAGTAGCCACCATAATTTGGAGTTGTAGTGCCGCGTTCAAAACTGTTGTACGTGCCCGTCATGCCTTCTTCGCAATACTGCTCCTCACCTTCGCGGCAGCTATTACACTTGCGGCACGAGTCTACAAAGCAGCCCACACCTGCAAGGTCTCCAACTTTAAATTTTGTTACTTCGGCACCTACGTTCACTATACGGCCAACTATTTCATGGCCGGGTACTAACGGATATATAGCAGGGCCCCATTCGCTGCGGGCGGTATGGATGTCGCTGTGGCAAACGCCACTGTAAAGTATGTCAATCTGTATCTGGTTCGGCTTCAGTTCTGTCCTTTCAAAATTAAAAGGCTTCAGAGGGTTTTCGGCATCATAGGCCGCATAGGCTTTTACTTGTATCATTGTGTTATAATTTTAGGTTCCTAAAATTACGATAAACAGCATTAAAAGCCGTAGCACAATTGTTAAATAAACTACCTGAACCTATAACCTATACCAAAGGTCCATATCTGTTTATTTTTAGTATCATAGCCGTAATAGGGTGTAATGAACATCCATTTCTTATATTCTATGATAGGTGAAACCGCCAGGCGAGGCATGGCTTTTTCATCCTGAACGATGAGCGACGGAAAAGCTCCCGCACCAATTTAAAGTTCGGCGTAATCCTGTACTTAAGGCTTGGCCCACCTACATTAACCCCAAACGTATCACTACCATAAGATACAGCCACTATGCCCTCAAACTTCATCTCAAAGGAGGTTTTTTCTGCTGCGGGGGAAGGTTCGGTTTGCGCAAAAGAAGCCCAGGTGCACAACAGAAGCAGTGCAGCAAACAGTAATTGTTTCATTATGGGCTTAAGGTTTAATGATCAATAGTGAAGGCGTGTTGTTTAACCACGGACTGCGTGATTCTACGAGTTTTCTCCAGCTTTCCACACTTATTATCATAAGGTCTTGGCCCTGAAGGAATTCTTTTTCGAGTTTTCTTTGATTCAGCAGTGTTATGTGGTTAGGCGCCGTATGTTCAATATTGCGTATAGATTCCTTAATTTGAGGATTATTCTTAATGCTGCTCGCATTCAGTACCGTAACCTGAGAGTTGGCATTGCTTATCAGCTTCTTTGCATACTCAATAAGGAAAGCATCGGCTGAGTCAAATATGGTTACAAACACCTTATCAGTACTCTTGAATTCCTTATCTACCAGTATACCTACCGGTGCCTGTGTTTTGCTTAGAATGTGTTGCGTTTTTTCGTCAAAAGGGGAATTTTCAAACAGTTTTTCCTTACCTGTAAAAGTGTTTAACAAGCTTTCGGGGTTAATGATGCGGGTTGTAAATCCTAATATCTTCCCTAATAAAGTGCCTTCAAAAATAGACTGCCCAATATCTATAAGCACAAGGTCAAACTCTCCTTTATTGGCCACAGTGGCAATATCCGAATCAATATCTGTACTGGCACGGAAAAGGGTTGTAACCTTTTGATTTAGCGTTTCGGCTTCAGCTATAATGGGTTTAAAACTTTCCTTTTCATACTCATCAAGGTTAAAAGTATGTATCTCATTACTTGGCGATACGTGCATGGCAGTTACCATGGCATTTCCCCTTAACTTCCGTACAAAGCTATTGGCAAGCTTCAGCAGCGTTTTACCACCATCGGGACTATCAAACGACACCAGCACTTTAAACTGGCTCATCTGTCGTATCTCGGCCGGAATGTAGTTCTTTTTCCTGTTGTATATGCGCCCTATAAGATCCAGCGCAGGGCCTGTCATAAACGTGGTAGCCAGCGCCATTATAACCATCATAGAGAATATCTCTTTTGAAAGGACGCCCAGGTCATAACCAATGTTAAGCACAATAAGTTCCATAAGGCCGCGGGTGTTCATCAGTGCGCCTATAGTTAAGCTGTCACGCCAGTTCTGGCCCACAAATTTGGCAGTTATAGCACTCCCTATAAATTTACCTGTTACAGCTACAAGGATAATCAGTCCGCATACTTCCCACATATAAGGGTCATCAAGAAGGCCTATCTGTGTACGCAGCCCCGTAAATACGAAGAACAATGGCAGTAGCATAATTTGCGATACGTCTTCTACTTTTTCAATAAATATGTTCCTGAAACGCATGTTCTCCGGCATAATGGCACCTGCCATAAACGCTCCGAACAATGCGTGAATACCAATGATCTCAGTTGTATAAGCAGAAATTAAAAGTGTAAGGAAGAATATTGCCACAAGCGGCTTTGAAACATTCTCCTTGTTGCCATACAGGTCACCAATCCTCTTTAGGAAAGGCTTCACTACGTAAAGCATAAGCACCACATAAGTTATTGAAAGACCAATAATGTACAATGAGCTAACAAATGATCCTGCCTTTACTATGGCTATTACGGCAGCAAGAATGCACCAGGCGGTAACATCATCGGCAGCGGCACAGGTAATTACCATGGCACCAATGCGTGTCCGGTGAAGCCCCCTTTCCTGTACTATGCGTGCCAGTACCGGAAAAGCTGTTATACTCATGGCTATACCCAAAAACAGGCAAAAAGATGAGTAGGAAACACCTGCAGGGGCAAACTGCTCATATATAAAATAGGCTAAGATGGTACCATGAGTAAAGGGTATAATAATGCTTGCATGGCTAATTATTACAGCATCTTTAGCCTTA
>JAEWKB010000283.1 GCA_023386255.1 Bacteroidota bacterium | reverse complement strand
AACCTGGACAGGAAAGGCATAAAGGCCATAGCACTTTCCGGAGGCATATCATCAGATGAAGTAAGCGACCTGCTGGATAACTGTAAGTTCGGGAATTATAAGTTCTTATACCTCTCACCCGAAAGGCTTCAGGCCGACTGGATTGTGGAGCGTATAAAAGAGCTGCCTATAAACCTGGTAGCTGTAGATGAGGCGCACTGCGTATCGCAATGGGGGCATGACTTCAGGCCGGCATACTTAAAGATATCAAACCTAAAAAAACTACTTCCGCACGTGCCGTTCCTTGCATTAACAGCATCGGCAACGCAGCGGGTACAGGAAGATATTGTTACCCAGCTGGGTTTGGACAAGCCTGTAGTTTTTAAAAAATCGTTCTACAGGGAGAATATTGCCTATATGGTACTGGAGGCCGAAGACAAGCTGTACCGCATGCAGCAGGTGCTGGCCAAATACCCGGAACCATCTATAGTATATGTGCGCAACCGCAAGGCCTGCCATGATGTGGCACGGCAGCTGGAAGCGCTGGGCTTTAAGGCGACCTATTATCATGGTGGGTTAACTACAAAAGAAAAAGAAAGTAACATGCAGCTTTGGCTGCAGGAAAAGGTACAGGTTATTGTGGCAACCAATGCTTTCGGTATGGGTATAGACAAGCCCAATGTACGTACCGTAATACACATACAGCTGCCGGAAAACCTTGAGAATTATTACCAGGAGGCAGGCCGTGCGGGGCGTGACGGCGTTAAATCTTATGCGGTGCTTATTGCTAACGCTACCGACATACAAAGCGCACGAAGCCAGTTTTTGGAGGTACTGCCCGACAAGAAGTTCCTGAAGGAAGTGTACCACCGGCTGAACAGCTATTTGCAGATTGCTTATGGCGAAGGGTTGAATGAAGTTTATCCGTTCGATTTTAACCGTTTCTGCCAACAGTACAAGCTCCCGGTCATGAAGGCGTACAATGCGTTGCAGTTTCTTGACAGGCAGGGCATACTAACCCTCTCCAAAGAGTTTTCAGAAAAAGTATCAATACAATTCCTCATCCCGTCAAAAGAAGTGATGCGTTACATAAGCCTTAATCCTGCCGATGAAGAAATGGTGCTTGCCATAGTACGGAATTATGCCGGGGTTTTTGACATGGAAACGGCTCTTAACGTTGGCCATCTGTCTAAAAAAGCCAAAGTAACCGAAGCTGAATTTATAAACCTGCTGGAGAGGCTGCACCAAAATGAGGTAATTTCTTACCGAAGCACCGGTAACGACAGCACGATTACCTTTAATGAGGTGCGTGAAGATGACCTCACCATAAACCGGGTTGTAAAATTCCTGGAACGGCAGAATGAAATCAAGGTACAGCAGTTTGCTGCAGTTACACATTACATTACTGATACAGCCCGCTGCAAGAGCAGGCTGATACTTCAATATTTTGACGAAAAGGAGATAGACGATTGCGGTATTTGCTCAGCATGCTTATCAAAAAAGAAGAAGGCAACAAGCCCGGTTGAAACAGCCACTGCAATACTCGAATTACTCAGAGAGTCGGCCTACGGATCACGAGACATTGAAATGAAGCTTGAACTCTCAGCAAAGGAAACTATTACAGCCCTACAGCTGTTGCTGGACAACAACAGGATAAAAATTACCAATAACAATTTATACTCTATTACATAAATGGAAAATTTACGCATAGTATTTATGGGTACGCCCGACTTTGCTGTTGGGATACTCGACACCATTTACCAGCATAACTATGATATAGCAGCGGTTATTACCGCTCCCGATAAGCCTGCGGGCCGCGGGCAGAAAATCAAATATTCGGCCGTGAAGGAATATGCCCTTGAAAAAGGCCTCACCATAATGCAGCCCACAAACCTTAAGGACCCACAGTTCCTGGAAGAGCTAAAGGCCCTTAATGCCAACCTACAGGTAGTGGTAGCTTTCAGGATGCTGCCCGAGGCTGTCTGGAAAATGCCAAAACTGGGCACCTTTAACCTTCACGCATCGTTACTGCCGGCCTATCGCGGTGCGGCGCCTATAAACTGGGCCATCATAAACGGAGAAACCGCCACCGGTGTTACCACATTTTTTATAGATGACAAGATTGACACCGGGGCTATGATACTTAAAGGCGAAACAGCCATAGGCCCTGATGAAACAGCGGGCGAACTGCATGACAGGCTTATGGTACTGGGGCAGGATACCGTATTAAAGACGCTGAAGCTTATAGAAACGGGCCAGGTGCAAACTACGTTACAGCCGGAAGCGGAGGATGTAAAAACAGCCTACAAGCTAAATAAAGACAATTGCAAGATAAACTGGGGCCTGCCCGGCATTGCAATACACAACTTAATACGCGGGCTTAGCCCCTATCCTGCTGCATGGTGCTTTATAAAAGACAACGGCCAGGAGTGGAACGTAAAAATATATGAATCGGCCTTTGAAGAAGCTGCCCACAAATACAGCCCGGGTACTATTGAAACCGGCAAAAAAGATATAAAAGTAGCTGTTGCCGATGGCTTTATACATGTAAAGTCGCTACAATTTCCGGGAAAGAAAAAAATGACTGCTGCCGAACTGTTGAACGGAATGGCATTTTCTGCACAGGCAGTTGCTTATTAACCCTTATAAACACTGATAATTACAACAATTTAAATAAAACAAGTTGCATTATTAACATTTACGTTAAAGTTATCAACAATCAAAGCGAAAACGCGCACAAACACTTGTGTAATTTGATTTTCCTATTAAATTTGTAGGACAGGATTAAAAAAACAATAATTTTAACCAAACAATTAATAACAATTATTATGAACAAATCAGAATTAATCGACGCAATGGCTGCAGACGCAGGAATATCTAAAGGTGCAGCAAAAAAAGCATTAGAGTCTTTCATCAGCAACGTAGGCGGCGCGCTTAACCAAGGCAAAAGGGTATCTCTAGTAGGTTTTGGTTCATGGTCAGTTTCTAACAGGGCTGCAAGAGAAGGTAGAAACCCACAAACAGGTAAGTCTATCAGCATTGCTGCAAAAAATGTTGTGAAATTTAAGCCGGGAGCTGAACTTGACGGTTCTGTTAATACAAAATAATTTGTTACAAACGAAAAAGCTTAAGAAGCCTCTCTTTAAATAGAGAGGCTTTTTTTATAAAAGTTTGTAAATATATTTTGGAGGTGTATATTTTTTAGTTAAATTTATTTCAAATTGCACCAAAGATGATTTCATTAAAACCAAAAAAAGGACATCTGCTTATAGCAGAGCCCTCTACCATCGGAGATCTTTCTTTTAACAGATCTGTGGTTTTATTAGCCGATCACAATGCAGAAGGATCAGTTGGGTTTATCCTGAACAAGCCGCTTGGCTACACCATACAGGACCTTATACCCGAGATACACGGAAACTTTAAAATATACAATGGCGGGCCCGTGGAGCAGGACAACCTGTACTTTATACACAACGTGCCGGAACTGATACCCGACAGCATAGAAATATCCAATGGGATTTACTGGGGCGGTGATTTTGAATCTACAAAAGACCTCATCAACCAGGGCATGATCAAAAAGAATAACATTCGTTTCTTTTTGGGCTACACCGGTTGGGATGCACACCAGCTTGAAGATGAGCTTGAGGATAATGCGTGGATTGTTTCTGAAAACAGTTACCAAAACAAGATTATAGGAAAATCAAGCACCTCATTCTGGAAAGAAAAGATAATGGAGCTGGGCGGTGAGTACCTTATTTGGAGCAACGCTCCCGAAAACCCTACATTTAATTAACCCAGCCTTACCTTTGCATTTAACCGCTTAAGCACTTCGTGCGCGAAAGCACTACCGTACTCTTTCTTCCTGTATTTTGTAACAGGCTGTATTCCCTTAACCACATTAGTAATAAACAATTCATCAGCCTTTTGCAGGTCAAAGGGTGATATTGATGCTTCACGCACTTCAGTACCTTCTATCTTATTAACCAAAGCCAGCACCTGTTTGCGCATTACGCCGTTAAGACAGCCATCTGCTACCGGGGGAGTAACAAGCACATTACCGGTAAGCATAAATAAATTGCCTTGTAGCGCCTCAACAACATTCTTCTCATCATTTATAAGCAGGCAATTGTTATAACCGTTCTCGTGCGCGAAAATGCTTCCTGTAATCTGCACGTTCCTGTTGGTGCTTTTTAATGTGGATAGCAGTTGCTTAGTAACATAAAAATCTTTAAAAAGCTCTACTTCATACTGCCCCTGTGTAATGC
>JAEWKB010000280.1 GCA_023386255.1 Bacteroidota bacterium | reverse complement strand
GGTATAACACCACCTACAATAACCATAATATCTTCACGGCCGTATTTTTTTAGTTCCTCAATAACCTGCGGTACCAGTGTTTTATGCCCGGCGGCAAGGGATGATACTCCTAAGATATGCACGTCATTCTCAACGGCCTGTTTCGCAGCTTCGGCCGGTGTCTGGAACAGTGGGCCAATATCAACATCAAAACCAACATCGGCATAGCCTGTTGCTACTACCTTGGCGCCGCGGTCATGCCCGTCCTGACCCATCTTGGCAATCATTATCCTTGGGCGGCGGCCTTCAAGCTTTGCAAATTCATCAGCAAGCTGTTTGGCTTTCTCAAAGCTTTCATCGTTCTTAATTTCTTTGCTGTACACTCCGCTAAATGATTTAATTTGTGCTTTATACCTTCCGTAAATCTTTTCCAGCGCATCGCTTATTTCGCCCAGGGTAGCCCTGTGGCGTGCAGCTTCAACGGCAAGTTCCAGTAAATTACCTGCTCCTGATTGTGCGGCGGCAGTAAGCTTCTCAAGGCATTCCTGCACTTTAGCAGCATTGCGTGTAGCTTTTATTTGTTCCAGCCTTTCGATTTGCTGGCGGCGCACCATCTGGTTATCTACATCAAGTATGTGCAGTGGGTCTTCCTTCTCCAGGCGGTATTTGTTTACGCCTACAATAATATCCTGCCCGCTGTCAATACGCGCCTGCTTGCGTGCGGCTGCTTCTTCAATGCGAAGTTTTGGTATGCCGGCCTCAATGGCTTTGGTCATTCCGCCAAGCTCTTCCACTTCCTGTATCAGTGCCCATGCTTTTTTTGCAATCTCATCGGTAAGGCTTTCTACATAGTAGCTGCCTGCCCATGGGTCGACTGTTTTTGTTATTTTGGTCTCTTCCTGAAGGAATATCTGTGTGTTACGCGCTATACGTGCCGAAAAATCGGTCGGCAGGGCAATAGCCTCATCCAGTGCATTGGTGTGGAGCGACTGCGTACCTCCAAAAGCCGCGGCAGCTGCCTCAATAGCCGTACGTGCCACATTATTAAAAGGGTCCTGCTCGGTTAAGCTCCAGCCGCTGGTTTGGCAGTGGGTACGCAATGCAAGTGATTTCTCATCTTTCGGGTCGAACTGCTTTAACAGCTTTGCCCAAAGCATACGGCCCGCCCTCATCTTCGCAATCTCCATGAAATGATTCATGCCGATGGCCCAGAAGAACGAGAGGCGCGGTGCAAATTCATCTATCTTCATGCCTGCCGCCAATCCGGTACGAATGTATTCCAATCCATCGGCCAATGTGTAGGCAAGCTCAATATCGGCAGTTGCGCCGGCTTCCTGCATGTGGTAGCCCGAGATACTGATGGAGTTGAACTTCGGCATCTTTTTGCTGGTAAACTCAAAGATGTCAGCTATAATTTTCATGGATGGGGCAGGAGGGTAGATGTACGTATTACGTACCATAAACTCCTTAAGGATGTCGTTTTGTATGGTACCGCTAAGCAGTTCCGGCTTTACGCCCTGCTCTTCGGCGGCAACAATATAAAAAGCCATTATGGGCAGTACCGCGCCATTCATGGTCATTGAAACCGACATTTCATTAAGCGGAATCTGGTCAAACAGCACCTTCATATCCTCTACGCTGTCAATAGCAACACCTGCTTTGCCTACGTCGCCTACCACACGCTCATGGTCACTGTCATACCCGCGGTGCGTGGCAAGGTCAAACGCCACAGAGAGTCCTTTTTGGCCTGCTGCAAGGTTACGGCGGTAAAAGGCATTACTTTCTTCGGCGGTAGAAAAACCCGCATACTGGCGAATGGTCCACGGGCGGCGCACATACATAGTAGCATACGGCCCCCGGAGGTTTGGCGCGAAGCCTGCACCAAAATCAAGGTGCTCCAGGTTTGCGATATCTTCGTCAGTGTAGGTAGGCTTTACGGCAATGCCCTCGGCAGTAACAAAAGCTTCCTGTTCGGTGGCAAGTGCCTTATGTTCTGTAGCAACAGAATCTTTAAGTGTAATATGTTGAAGGTTTTTTCTGGCCATGTTTCAGAATTATTCCTTGATAAATTTTGTTGTTGTATTGTTGATGTTAAGGAAGTAAATACCTGCAGGCAGTAAAGATGTATTTACACCTTTATTTACTATTGTGCCGGATGATATTTTTCTTCCTGTAGTATCAGAAATATAATATTTACTGTCAACGCTTATTTCTGATGAAATATTCAATACTTCTTTTACAGGGTTTGGATAGACCGAAATATGAAGTGATCTTACTTCCTTAGTACCCATTGCTTCGGGTACCAATTTAGCTACAAACATCCCTGTATTATTAATGTTTGATAAAGTTGTATTCCCCAGAGAAAGCGTATTGTTAAAGCGGCCTGCAATGTAAATTTCATCAGAATCAACAGCTATTGCCCTGGCTTCTGTCCCGTCATTTCCGGGTACCATAGTAGCCCATTCTGAGGTGCCGGCCGGAATCATTTTTATTACAAACATGTTACTGAGCCCTGAAGGAGTTAAAGTGAGTCCGCCTGTTTCAAATGAAGAAGAATAGGTAAAACCTGTAATATAAACATTCCCATCAGCGTCCAATTTAAAATCGGTGGCGTTATCTCCCTGGTTACCTCCGGAAAGGTTAGCCCATACTGTGTTGCCGTTGTCGCCTATTTTTGCAAGAAGTATTTCAGTGCCGTTAGCTGAAGTAACCTGTACATTGCCAATAGCAACTGTAGGAGAAAATAATCTACCCAGCAGGTATATTTCATTCTGACTATTCACAAGGAGAGAGTATCCTGAATCATATCCTGTTCCGCCATAGCTTTTTATCCACTGACTCACCCCATTGGAATTCAACTTCGTGACAAAAATATCGCTATTGCCGTTATTGCTAACAGGTGTACTTCCTGAGTTTATTGTCGCAGAGCTGTAACTCCCGGTAACAAGGACTTCGCCCCAGCTATTAACGGCTATGCCCGAAGCGCTGTCAAAACCGGTACCTGCAATACGTCTCGCCCAAAGGCCGTTACCGTTAGCATCAAATTTTGCTGCAAAAGCGTCTCCACTGCCTAAATTAGTAAGCGAAGATGGCCCGATTGTAAGCGGAGTACCTTCAAAGCTGCCGCAAACGTATACATTATTATCCTTCCAAATTACGTTGCTAAAAATTGTACTTGCTGTGCCACCGGGCTTAACAGCCCATTGTGCAACGCCCTCAGGATTAAATTTGGCCAGGAATGAACTAAACCCGGGCGCATTTAGTGTAGCGCTGCCAAACGTTATTGAAGTGTGAAAACGGCCTGTAACATATAAGTTTCCTGTAGCATCTGTGGCAAGAGAGGTGACCTGTGAATAATTTGCAGGTGTTCCGCCGACTGTCCAAACTAAATCGCCATTGCTGTTGTGCTTAACAATAAACATTTGGTAATTGTCGGCAGTATTGGTTAATACCGTTGTACCAAATGTTATGGATGTTGACTGAAAACTGCCTCCTGTATATATGTTACCCGAAGCGTCTGTAGTTGTTGTAACAGCTTCAGAAGAATGCCCCGATGAAGCCGATTTAGCCCACTCCCACACATAATTTTGTGCGCTAGCTCCGTTTGCCATAAGTAAAAGAACTAAAACAAGAAGGTAATTTTTTTTCATATATCAGTTTTGTTAGCTTTTTCACTCTCCAGCCTTTCCTGCTCCATCTTTTCGGCCAGCCTTTTTTCTATAATTGGCGTAATAAGCGTTTTACGCGGATTGCTTTTCACAAAAGGAAACAGTTCAAGGTCACCGCTCATCCTGTCGTTCTTGTTAGGATATTTGTTGGTACCTAATAATATTTCTTTTCCGTTGTCAAACAGTTCCTGCTCCTTAGCAGCGCTTTCCTGTATTTTGCGTTGAATAGTTCCTTCAATTAGCTGTGTTATAAAGCCTCCGTTGGCTTCAATATCTTTAAATAACGCCAATGCCTTTTCGGCAAGCTGCTGTGTTAGCTCCTCAATATAATAAGCTCCGTCAGCGGGGTTATTTACTTTGTCAAAATAGCTTTCATGTTTTAATACCAGTAACTGGTTACGGGCTATCCTGTTGCCAAACTCATTATCTTTATGGTAAATAGCATCATAAGCAAGGTTGGCCACACTATCTGCCCCGCCCAGTATGGCGCTCATGCACTCCGTTGTAGTGCGGAGCATATTAACATTGTAATCATATAGTGTTTTATTGCGCTTTGTTGGAGTAGCTATTATATGGAAGTCGAAGTTATGGTCATATTCTTTCGCTATGACATTAAACAGCAGCCTCAGGGCGCGCAGCTTTGCTATCTCAAAAAAATAATTAGTACCAACCGAGACCTGCAGAACAACAGGTTTATTTATTGTTGCTATACGGTTAAAATATTCATTAGCATGAGCCAGGGTATAGGCAATTTGCTGCACAATGTTTGCTCCTGCATTTTGGTACAGGCTGCCGTCAATACTAAGAAAATGAATATTGGGGCAGGCAATGGCTATAGTGTTAAGGGCATCAAAATCCTTATCAAGGCTGCCAAACCAGTTGCCGTCTTTGGCAAGTCGGCCTATTGGGTCCAGCTGTACATATATAGTTGCATTCCTGTCTTTAGCAATGGCATCAATCTTTTTTACGAAATCGATTGAAAGGAATTGCAAATAAAAGTAAACAGGGGTATTGGCCAGGGGCAATGCAGCGACAAGTTTTTTAACATCGGTATTTTCATCCTCAATGATAAATCGTATGGCTTCAGCGCCCCTTTTAAGGGTGCTTAAGGCCCTCCCGGCAGATTTATCCACATCATGCACAAAAATATTCTGGCAAATTTTAAATTCCGAAGCTTTTGTAGTTACTGCCGCTCCGCCGTTAAACTCGTCAATATGGTAAAACGGTTTTACTTTAATACCTTCGGTACTTTCCCAAACAAGTGTTTCATTATAGTCAGCACCTTTCAGTTCGTACTGTATCTGTTGTTTCCACTGCTTTGAGGAAACCGGGTTAAATCCTTCAAATAAGTTTTCGCTCATGCGTAAACGTTTTTATAATGCTTTAGTTTTTTCTTCAGGGATACTGTCTTCAAACTCAATGATGTAAATATCCTCATTCTCCCGCTTCATATAATACTTCTCCCGGGCATATTTTTCCGTCTGGTTAGGGTCGTTAAGTTCCCTTATGCTGGTACTGTCCTTTTTTATTTCCTGAATGTAATATTCCTTATTCTCTTCAAGCTCATCCAGCTTTTTATCCAGCACGCGGTGTTCAAGGTAGGAATAATTATCAAGGAACAATATCCATACAATAAAGAAAAGTATAACCAATACGTACCTGTTTCCTAAGATTTTGAGGAAAGGGTATTTGTTGGTTATGTCTTTAAGTTTCATATGGCTAATTTAAAAATTCCAAATAACAATATCCAAATAACAAACCCTTAGGAGGAAACTATTGATGATTTTTCGAGAATTGATGAAAAGATCTTTTTTAGCTCTGTGGCCTCCTGAATAAGAGTAAGTATATCTGCTTCAAATTCCAAATTGCAAACCTGAAGCAAAGAAAGCCAATATATAGATTCTTTGGCTTCTTTCCTTGAAATTTTAATTCTGTAATAAAAATCTTTTCTACTCAAAGCTTCATTTGCTTCAATATAATTAGCGCCAACAGAACCTGATGACCGCACAAGTTGTTTGCCGTCTTCAATAGTCTGAATGGTCTTAGGTATCTTCTTTAGCAACATCCGGCAATCCCTTGCAAAGAAAAAGGATCTTTTTTCTAAATCATATATCTTCTCTGCCATATGAAGCTGTTTGAAATTTGTTATTTTGAATTTGGAGTTTCTATAAAATCCTCTGGTTTATCACCGCCCTTACCACATCAATAGCAACAGTATTGTATTTATCGTTAGGTATAATAATATCAGCATATGCTTTGGTGGGCTCAATAAACTGCTCATGCATAGGCTTCAGCGTGTTTTGGTAGCGGTTCAGTACCTCTTCCATGTCGCGGCCACGTTCTGCTATATCGCGTTTTAGGCGGCGTATCAGCCTTTCATCAGGATCGGCATGCACAAATATTTTAATGTCGAACATATCCCGTAGCTCAGCGTTGGCCAGTATTAAGATGCCTTCAACAATCATTACCTTTCGGGGGTGAGTGTGTATGGTATCATCGGTACGGTTGTGGGTAACAAACGAATAAACAGGCTGTTCTATGGCTTTGCCTGCCTTAAGGTCTTTAAGCTGCGATACAAGAAGTTCAAAATCAATAGACCTTGGATGGTCAAAATTTATCTTGGCCCTGTCTTCAAAGCTAAGGCTTGAAGTATCCCTGTAATAATGGTCTTGTGAAATGATTCCCACTTCGGTTGAAGGCAATTCGTTCATTATCTGGTGAACAACTGTGGTTTTTCCGCTTCCGGTACCACCGGCAATTCCTATAATAAGCATTAAGTTGTATTGTTTAATTTTCAGCAAAAATAACAATAATGGGCGGTGTGTCGAATTTTTACAGTTAAGTTTTATCTGCTTCCTGTAATTAAAATCTTTTATATTTGAAATTATTATCTACACGCAATGAAATACCTTATAATTTGGCTGCTATGTTCGGCAGGAGCATTGGCACAGCAATATGAAAAGCCCGAAGTAATATACCACGTTTTTCAGCGCAGTTTTTTTGACAGCAACGGCGATGGGCACGGCGATTTAAAAGGAATTCAGCAAAAGCTGGATTACCTGCAGGATCTGGGTGTAACAAGCATATTGCTCACGCCGCTTTACCAGTCAGACTTTTACCACAACTATTTTGCAACTGATTTTGAAAAGATAGACCCGGAATACGGTATACTGAAAGATTACCGCGACATGGTAGTCGAGGCCCACCGTAGGAACATGAAAGTATACCAGGATGTAGAGATGCAGTATGTAACGGCGAAACACCAATGGTTTAAAGATTCTTATAAAAATCCATCATCGCAGTACAGCAACTATTTATATTATAATGATGCGAAAAATGAAAAGCCCTATTACTTCTTAAATATTCCTGAGTTCACTACCTACAACAATTCTAAAGAACAGCTTATTGTAGTGAACATGAAGGAGCCTAAAGTGAGGGAGTATACGCTAAAGGTACTTAAGTACTGGATTGACCCGAACAATGACGGTGTATATAATGATGGGATAGACGGCTATAGGCTGGACCATATGATGGATAACCTGGATAATGAAGGGAAGCTTACCAACCTGTTCCGCGATTTTTGGACGCCACTGCTTGCCGAACTTAAAAAGGTGAGACCTAAGTTACAGATAATAGCCGAACAGGCAAACTGGAACTCGTACGGGCATGAGTATTTTACAAAAGGCAATGTTGACAGGGTTTTTGCTTTCAGGTTAAAGCAGGCTATAACCTCTTTTGATAAGAAGAAGATTGCCGCCGCGGCCGACAGTACTTTTAATTATTTACCGCAGGGTAAAAAGCAGGTGGTGTTTATTGAAAACCATGATACACGCAGGTTTGCCTCTGAGCCGGGAATGGATGCAGGCAAACTAAAGGTTGGCGCGGCCCTGAACCTATTATTGGGCGGAATACCATCTTTATACTACGGGCAGGAACTGGGCATGAAAGGGGAGCAGTTAAAACGCAGTACTGACGGGAATGATATACCCATTCGTGAGGCGATGGAATGGTACACTGCAGGAGAAGGCCCGGGTATGGCAACATGGTATAAAGGCACAGGCCCCTGGTGGGACAACAGGAATATGAAGCCCAATGACGGTATTTCGGTTGAAGAACAGCAAAAGGATCCTAACTCGCTGTTCAGTTACTATAAAGCGCTTATAAAACTGTACAAAGCTGATCCGGGTATAGCCGCAGGAACCTACGCAGGAGTAACTAATACTAACGACAATGTATTCTCATTCACCCGAACCTACAACAACCTTACAACACTGGTAGTTATAAATTTGTCGGGTAATGAGGAAACCACTGTATTAAATACAACGCTTAAACTTTATACAGCCAAGCACCTTTTTGGGGATGAAATTAAATTTCCCCGCGGCGGAAAAGCCACAACACTTAAGCCTTATGCGGTTCAGGTATGGCGTATTGTAACAGGGCCTCCGGCAGCTGTTAAGGCAAAGCAATAGTTAAGCAGCGGCTTTGGCGAATGTAAATTTTGTACTACAAATAGTGTGAAGCAACAGAGGTAAGGTAGCTTACCCTTTTGTTCCACTCTTCGGTAGTACTGTATTCATGCGCAGGAATGCGCCATATTTTGGTTTCATACACACACTTGCCAAAGTTTTCAAGCTCTTTTGCGGTAGCAAAATCTTTCAGCTTTTCCAGCCCGCATACTGATACTATTGCAAAGTCAGGTTGTATTTCCAGGTTTTTAATAGCTTCCAGTATGGCAGTTACTCGTATTTTTTGTTCGGTTGGTGACTTTGCCACTACAAGCACCTTTTTATCTTTTACAGTGGCTATATAGTTGTGCCCATCCAGCTTATCATGTGTAGCAGGCTCGAGGGCGGGGTTACCTTCTTGGTCAAAATAAATTGCTTTTACAGCATGTGGTTTAAGGCGCTTACAAATTTCTTTTACTGTTACTGATTTACCGGAACTTTTAGCTCCTTTGATAATCATGTACTTCATCGTGTCAAATAATTACGGATAAACATTGGGGGTTGTTTGTATGTTGCTTCACATTTGTTAAAGGTTTGTGAAAACGATTGCAAAGAAGGAATTTTTTTTGACAAAAACAATTAAAAAATACATAGATAAAATATAGACAAATCATGCCTGAAATGTGTAAGTGTCACATTTTAAAGAAAATATTGATTAGCTTGGATATGATGTTTAAACTGTAAAAGTTGTGCAGAAAAATATTTATTCAAAAATTAAATAACAGCAGAAGCGAAAAAACCTCCCGAGGGAGGTTTATCGCTATTCAAATTCCGAAGTAAAAAATAATTTTACTGAAGGATATTTTTGCTGCGTCATCTGTATCGAGAAATCAGAATCAGCAAGAAACACCAGCTGCCCATATTTATCTTTTGCCAGGAACTTTTGTTTGATGCGCTTAAATTCGGCAAACTCTTCATTCTTCGGGTCCTCCGGCTTCACCCAACAGGCTTTAAAGGCAGGGAAGTTTTCATAAGAACATTTTGCTCCATATTCGTGCTCCAGCCTGTATTGTATAACTTCATACTGTAGCGCGCCCACTGTGCCTATCACTTTACGGTTGTTCATCTCAAGGGTAAACAGCTGCGCAACCCCTTCGTCCATCAGCTGGTCAATGCCTTTTTCAAGCTGCTTGGCCTTCATCGGGTCGGCATTGTTAATGTATCGGAAATGCTCCGGTGAGAAGCTTGGTATGCCCTTAAAGCTCATGTTTTCGCCTTCGGTAAGCGTATCGCCTATCTTAAAGT